>JAGLCE010000083.1 GCA_023146365.1 Endozoicomonadaceae bacterium | reverse complement strand
AATACCATCAGGCGAGACCCAACACATAAGTAAGTGCAATCGACTGCCCAATGTAGACTTCGAGCGATATCTATCTTCTAAAACCCTTCTTTGCACGGTATTAATCAACACGTCCACTGCTATACAGTGGCACGCAAAAAGGGCTGTGGAACCCATCCTTTCAAAACGGTTATGGATTCATCACTTGGCGAACGATCTGTTTTTTCAGGAACGGTATTTGGTCTGTCAGGTTCAAACTGGCATTACGTATCCAACGAAACAGTAACGGATTGCTGCCAAATAACTGCTGAAATCCTTGCATAACCCCCATGACGATCAGGTTATGAGGCTCCCTGCGACGCTGATAACGAGCCAGCAATAGATCATCGACATAATCCCCTCCCCGACCGCAGGCATGACATATCTCCTCTGCCAGCACGCGAACATCCAGCAGCCCAAGATTGACCCCCTGTCCTGCCAACGGATGAATGCTATGAGCCGCATCCCCCACCAGCACAATGCGCCCACTGTGATACTGCCGAGCATGTCGCTGCCTGAGATTCATGCAATAACGGCGATCCGTAGACAACACCTTACCCAGTCGACTCTCAAACACTCTCTCAAGTGCGCAACAAAATTCATCCTCAGAAATGGCCATCAATTGTCGAGCTTGATCAGGCACTACCGACCAGACAATAGAACAGTAGTGTGCTTCACCGATACTGGGCAATGGCAGAAACGCCAGCGGTCCGGAACGCATAAAAACCTGCCAAGCGGTGTCTTGATGATACCGTTCCGTCTGAACGGTAGTCACAATAGCGTGATGCTGATAATCCCATTCACGGGTCGGAATACCGGCCATTCGACGGATGGCCGAATTAGCACCATCGGCGGCGATCACCAGTCGACTTTGTAGACTTGTGTCCGCATTGGTAGCGAGCAATACACCATCAGCATTCTGCAACAATGATGTTATCTCAGTGTTACCCAGCAAGGTAATGGCAGGTGTCTCATGTAAACGCTGGAGTAATGCGTTCGTTGTGACACGATTTTCAACAATGTGTCCCAACGTCGACAAACCGGCCTCTTCCGCAGAAAAGGTAATATGACCGACACCGTCAGAATCCCAGACTTTCATACGGGTATAAGGCGTGACTCGAACATCACGCATCAATGCCCAAGCTCCCAGCCGATCCAGTAGCTGCCGTGAAGATTCCGTCAATGCGCAGACACGAGGATCATGCTGATCAAATGGATCGGCACTGCCTGTCAGCGAGCCTGTGTCGACCACAGCAATG
This sequence comes from Endozoicomonadaceae bacterium, assembly GCA_023146365.1. Taxonomy (GTDB): domain Bacteria; phylum Pseudomonadota; class Gammaproteobacteria; order Pseudomonadales; family Endozoicomonadaceae; genus Kistimonas. The sequence goes on along the minus strand of JAGLCE010000083.1, from coordinate 5,696 downwards.
CGAAGCGTGGTGTTTGACAACGCCATCGCCATGGCCAAACCATTGATGCCACCACCGATAATTGTAATATCAAACGGTTGTTTTTCAGCAGAGTAGGAAGAATCACAGGGCATCAGCGTCCTCCCAGCCCCATCGCCTGACGGGCGAACCACCCCTTGAGCGGCCCACAAAGATCCAGGGTCACCAGTCCGATATTTCGTATACCTTGCAACCATTTCCCTGAAAATACTGCGTTCTCAGTGAATAGCTGTACTACATAATCACTAAAATAAATGGTCTGAAACTGATCGAGCTTCTGCCGTGCCAGATAAGTCTGAAGGGTGGCCAGCTCTCCGATCCCGATGCCCGCCTTCAAAGCATCCATCAATGTGGCCGAAAGTGCTATTACGTCACGCAGAGCCAGATTGAATCCTTGTCCAGCGACCGGATGAAGACTGTGGGCTGCGTTGCCAAGCACCACCAATCCTGGTCGTATCTGCTCTCTTGCAAGTTTTAACGCCAGCGGATAACTAAACCGTTGTCCGACCTTGAGAAAACGACCCACCCGATAGCCGAAACGCTCTTGTAACACTTTCAAGAACTCTTTATCCGTCAACTCAATTCGCTGGTGAGCTAATTCATCTGGCATAGTCCAGACCAGCGCACAACGTCCTTTCTGTAACGGCAACAATGCCATCGGCCCTTCATCAGTAAAACGCTCATAAGCCACCTGTCCATGGTGACGATCCGGCGTGATATTGGTAATGATCGCCGTCTGGTGATAGTGACTGACTGATTGTTCCAGCCCTATATTTCGCCCCAACGAGGAACGACCGCCATCCGCCATCACCACCAGCCCGGCAGAGATCTGACACAGTCTCCCATCGAGATTCACCTCAAGGTCTATTCCTTTTGAGGTCGGCAGCAAACGTCGCACTTCAACAGGGCAGAGAAAATCAATCCCTTCAGTTTCCTGTATACGCGCCAACAGTACCTGTCCCAACCATTGGTTATCCACCACATACCCAAGCGCCGATACCTCATAATCCGTAGCGCGTAAGCGGGTCATTCCAAAGTGGTTGCGATCAGATACATGAATATGGCAGATAGGCTCCACTTGATCGGCCAGTGATGACCATATACCCAGTGATTCATAGATCTTTCGGGTTCCCCAAGACAAAGCCGATGACCTGCCATCATAGCTAGGCTGGCACTCAAGTCGTTCGGGGCATAATGGTACCGCTTCAAATACGGCAATACGAAAATCCAAGGTTGGCACGGATTGTCGAAGGGAGAGTGCCAGACTGGCACCCACCATGCCGCCACCAATAATCACCACATCATACTCTGTACTGCTGGCCATGCTGATCTCTGAATTGATCACAGGTTCTCAATGACCTCTTAAATACCGAACGGAATATCAAGAGCAGACCTGCTCTTTCATCAGACATTCAATGGCATCAGGATCTTTTTCAATCCCCGAGCTCAGTACATCACAGCCATCCGCAGTGACAAGGATATTGTCCTCTATACGAATTCCGATACCCCTCCATTTTGCCTCGACATCGGTGTTATTCGGCGCAATATAGAGACCAGGCTCGACCGTCAACACCATGCCTGGCTCGAACGTTCGCCACTGCCCATCGACTTTATGACGACCAACGTCATGGACATCCATCCCCAGCCAATGCCCCGTACCATGCATATAGAAAGGACGATAAGCCTCATCCTTTATTAGCTGTTCAATATCACCAGCGAGTATATCCAGATTAACCAAACCTTCTGTCAATGTACGCACAGCTACATCATGAAACGCAATCCATGAATTACCTGGGACGACGACCGCAATCGCCTGCATCTGAGCGCTGAGCACCAAGGAGTACAAAGCTCGCTGCTCGGGTGAAAACACACCGTTCACTGGGAATGTCCGAGTGATATCAGCGGCATAACTGTCAAGTTCACAGCCCGCATCAATTAACACCAAATCACCCTCGCACATCTGACGTTCATTCTCGGTATAGTGCAAAATGCAAGCATTATCGCCACTACCAACAATCGAGTTATAGGCCGGCACTCGAGCACCATGATGGATAAATTCATGCTGCAGCTCAGCTTCTAGCTGATATTCAAATAAGCCAGGACGACAAGCAGTCATAGCACGCCGGTGAGCACCCGCGCTGATAGCACAGGCTTTCCGCATGATAGCTATTTCAGCCTCTGACTTGAACAGCCTCATTTCATGAACCACGGTATCAAGCCCTACCAGCGCTGCAGGCGCCACCACACCTTGACGCTCTTGAGCTTTCAGTTGGTTGATCCAACCGATGAGTCGTGTATCAAATTCCGGCAGTACCCCCAGTGTGTAGTAAACGGTCTGCCGCCCATCCAGCAATCCCGGCAGGTAATGGTCCAACTCACCGACAGAAAAGGCCTGATCCATACCGAAAATCTGCACAGCACCGTCCTGCCCAGCACGACGCCCGTGCCACGTCTCCTTCAAAGGATCACGATCACGGCAGAATAGGAGACACTCCCCCTCTTTGCGGCCTGGAGCAATCACCAGTACCGCTTCCGATTCATTGAACCCACTCAGATAATAAAAATCACTATCTTGTCGGTAGAGATATTCAGCGTCTCGGTTGCGAATTTTTTCCGGCGCCGCTGGCAATATTACCACACTGTTTTTGCCAACCAGCTGCATTAGCTGTTGGCGTCGTTTTCCATATTCTGTGATCGCCAGCTTTTTCATAGTGCTCTGACCTGTCTGTTCTTTCAGATAATCGTTAGCGTCCTAACCCTCTTGACCGTTGCCTCAGTGTAACTGAGCAGTCGACTTTTCCGTTGCACCGTCCGGTTCATTATGTTCACCAAACAACATTAATGCGGCTATACGCAGGTATTCGCAAATCTCAAAGAAATCTTTTTCAGATGATTCAGATTCGTCGAGGTCATCAAACGCTATCTGTGCAATACTGGCAAAATCTTTCAAGATAGAAGTTGCCTCTTCAGACAATTCATCTGCGGCTCGCCCACTGAGACCATAACCGCCGAGAAAGCCCTGACACCACTGCCCAATGACTTGGGCGCGTTGCCCCAATGGCTCATCGTCATCGGGCAACAAGGGTTGAAAATAATAATATTCAGACTTTAGTTGAGCCAGTGTATCGTCATAAAGCTGGAACAGCGTACTTTTAACGTCAGACTCCAGTGGCTGACTGATTGCCATATGCTCAACGACCATGGCTAACCAATCATTGCGTGTGAGACGAAATCCTGCGCAACATTGTCCGCACAGCAGACCATGCAACTCTGAGGGTGATTGATAAGATCGCAGTTCGAGAAACAAACTGCTCAGCCGATCAAAACCGACTGGTATCAGCTCTGAAACGTTAGTAGTCATGAAAAAATATCCGTAAACTCACAATTGTTTCGAGTGTACCGCAAGGCGCCCAGGGTAGCGAGAATCAGGTAACAGAAAAAATAATCGCCCATTTCATCGGAATCAAGCCTTATCTCTCTTGTTCCTTTCAATGCCAAGAGGATATAGTAACGCATTGATAATTCGAAGATTGTCCGACTGCTCAATGGAACTAGAAAAACTGTCGACACTAAGCAGAAAAATCGATGAACTCATCGTTCTCTGTACCCAACTACGCCAGGAGAATCGAATCCTGCGCGAAGGCGAGCTGACCTGGAAGCGGGAACGCTCTCAACTGGTAGAAAGAAACGAGATGGCTCGTACGAAAGTCGAGGCGATGATCGGCCGCCTGCGGGCGCTTGAGCAGGAAACATGATATGAGCAATAAACAGCTCACCACAACGGTTAATATCCTCGACAAGGATTATCGGATCAGTGGTCCTCCCGAAGAGCAGGAAGCACTCAATGCAGCAGCTCAGCACCTTGATAACAAGATGCGCGAGATCAGAGCGTCTGGCAAAGTCATTGGCTTTGAGCGTATCGCTTTGATGGCAGCACTCAACATTGCTCATGAAATGCTGAGCTCCAATCAAGAGGCTCACACATTCAAGGACGATATCCAAAACCACATTCAAAGCCTAGCGGAAAAACTTGATGACGCTTTGCTTTAGCATAATAAGTCCAGTCTTTAATAGCGATTAGAACTAATAAAGAGCTGGTGACATTTGCTCAGTTGTCGATATAATATATTATAAGGCTCCTTGGTCTGGTCGCCAGTCATGATATGTCACTGAGGCGATAAAAACCACTTATGAGGCTCCTAGAAGATGCCGGCGTGCAGGTTCACCTTGTAGTGAAAAGCCCAATGTATCTCAGCAGCTTCAACCTTGAATCATGGCTTCAAGGGCTATACTGACAGCGCCAGCTCCGAGGATCCTTGCCTTTTTCTTACGAAACACAACCGCTTTGAAAATGGATTACCCACTAAGGAATGACACCAGAGCAACCATCACTTCAAAAGAAGCCATTACGACAAATTCTGCGTGCATGTCGTCGACAACTCACTCCATTAGAGCAACATCAAGCTAGCCATAACCTAGGAAAAATACTGTGCCGCCAGAGTTTCTATCTGAGAAGTCAGCGTATTGCGCTCTATCTGAGCCACGACGGAGAAGTTGATCCAACAGACATTGCACGCAAAGCTTGGAAACAAGGCAAGCAGTGTTACTTACCGGTACTACATCCACTAAAACCTAGCTGGTTGCAATTCTTGCCTTGGTTCCCTTCTTCACGAATGAAAAAGAATCGGTTTGGTATTCCTGAGCCAGATGCACGTTTTTATCAATCGGTACCTGTTTGGTCACTGGATCTTGTTTTATTGCCATTGACTGGCTTTGACCAGAAAGGGAACCGCATGGGGATGGGAGGTGGCTTCTACGACAGAACATTTGCTTTCATTCATACATCTACAAAGACCAAAGTACCGCAATTGATCGGCCTTGCCCATGAATGTCAGAGAGTTGCACACTTACCCATTAACAGCTGGGATATTCCGCTATCAGGTATAGTCAGCGACAAACAGTTTTATCCTGCCTTTTGATTCAGCTCTACATCTGCGCGGGTGTCGTGATCACCAGACCAATGGAAAACATAATGATGAATCCGTGACTTCTTGATTGCTTGCACAGTTTCCGCAATTAAGAACACTGAGTGAGGCTAAGGATTCAACTTTTTACTGATAATTGTCCGTAATTTATTTAAAAACATATAAATATTATCGACAGAACTGGTTTCTGAAGGCTTTTTCTACTCTTTATAACACAGGACACCATGGCATTTTGTGAAAGCCTTTATTATCTTGCTTTGGAGAGTTGCCTGCCGATTGAGTCAAATGATCAAGTCATCAATACAAAGAATATTCCGAGAACAAACGACGAAAAGAACGAAGTTCTTGGCTGTGTCGGTTAAACCGCAGGATATATTGTCGACTTGATTTTACCAGCTTGGCTACAACAACCTCAGCCAGACTGTCATTAATCAGGAGCATTAGTGCAGAAGCATCTTCATCAAACCTTTGGCGTAAACGATTGGAGGACGGCATTTGCCGAATGCCCATGCATCGCTTGAATCAGTCATCATTTCGAATATTTTCTGTCGCATCAAAATCGCTTTTAGCGATCGCCAAAAGAGCACTGACTGTTCGAATCAACTCAATATTGGGAATGCCGTGCCTTTTGATAACAGCACGCAGGGTTTTCTTGAATATTGTTTGTTGATTTATGGCATAGCCGATGAAATA
>JAGLCE010000082.1 GCA_023146365.1 Endozoicomonadaceae bacterium | reverse complement strand
AAAACCATAAAACCATAAAACCATAGGTTGTCATCGGTGACGCAACCATAAAAGTAGCCTTTGTGCCTTTGTCGATACAAATGACAATAGAGATGTTTAGTGATCTTTCCTCGTGACATTATTCGTCAATAGTCGTACGGTTACGATAAGGCACATTTCCATGGCATCAACCTAGGTACTGGTACTGGTCGCTAACCACCGACAAGCCAGTGACATAACGACCGATCACATCGTTACGTCCATTGCTCCTGATACAAAAGTAAGCCGAAAAAGAAAACTGACCCATTATAATACACCATCGTCGTTTTTTTATGCCGACTAACTAGCACACTTGTCATCATACGTAACACCGTTCAACCACACTAGACTGACATCCAGCATACGATTTGCAAAACCCCACTCATTGTCAAACCAGCACAACATTTTCACCATGCGTTGACCAATAACGCGGGTCTGAGTGCCATCGACAACGCCCGATCGGTCGTCGTGATTGAAATCCATCGATGCGTGCGGCTCTTCGGTATAACCCAGCAATCCCTTTAGTCGGCCGTTTAAGGCAGTCTGACGAAACAGATCATTGATCGCATCAACGGTTACATCACGGGAGAGATTGACTGTGAGATCCATGACGGACACATTAATGGTTGGAATCCGCATGGAAAGTGCCTCAAAACGACCGGACAGAGCGGGCAAAAGCCGATCGATCCCCCGCGCCAAGCCGGTGTCTACCGGAATAATCGACTGCATGGCACTGCGGGTAAGACGTAGATCAGCATGGTGGTAAGCATCGATGACCGGCTGGTCATTCATGGCTGAATGAATCGTGGTAATCACTCCATGTTCAATGCCAAACGTCTGATCCAGCCGATGCAACACAGGAACAATGCAGTTCGTGGTGCAGGATGCATTGGAGACAATACGATGCGTCGAGCGAAGGGTCTCTTCATTGAGCCCATAAACGATGGTCGCATCAACATCTGCCTGTGCGGGCTGCGAAAACAGCAAACGATCAGCACCGGATTCAAGATGCTTCTGTGCCGTTTTACGATCACTGAATGAACCCGAACATTCCAGTACTAAGTCAATTTCCAGCTCTTGCCATGGCAGTCGCATCGGATCAGACTCATTCAATATTCGAATCCGGTCTTCATTGATCTGCAGGCAATCGCCACTATAACTCACATGCTCTGGGAATCGACCATGCGTGGTGTCATAGCGGGTGAGATAGGTCAAAGTGGCGATATTTGCCGGTTCATTGATGGCAACCACCCGACAATGTTCGCGATAACCACACTCATACAGTGCTCTCATAACACCCTGGCCGATGCGCCCATAGCCATTGATTGCCAGCCTGAAGCCCATGCCTTTCCTGTGTCGGTTATCAGCTAAAGTCAGCCAGCAGCTCATTCGCTACAGCCAGTACGTTGTCCAATGTAAAGCCAAATTCACGGAACAGGTCTTCTGCCGGTGCGGACCCACCGAAGGAGGTCATGCCCACAATCCGTCCATCCATGCCCACGTACTTATACCAGAAGTCAGCAGACGCTGCTTCAATGGCAATACGTGCAGACACTTCCAGCGTCAGAACACTCATACGATATTCGATATCTTGCGCATCAAATGTTTCTGTGGATGGCATAGAGACCAAGCGAACCTTACGCCCCTGCGCGGTCAATGCTTGGTGCGCCTTGTCGGCCAACTCCACTTCGGAACCGGTAGCAATCAGGATCAGTTCTGGAACTCCTTCACAATCCTTAAGAATGTAACCACCTCGTTCGATATCAGCGATCTGAGCTTCAGTACGCGCCATTGCGGGCAGCCCCTGTCGGGAGAAGACCAACGCGGTGGGGCCGTCCTGACGCTCAACGGCACACTTCCAAGCCACTGCTGATTCGATGGTGTCACAGGGACGCCAAGTCCGCATGTTCGGGGTCAGACGCAGACTCGCCAACTGTTCAACCGGCTGATGGGTCGGGCCATCTTCACCCAGACCGATGGAGTCGTGGGTATAGACGAAAATGACACGCTGCTTCATCAGTGCAGCCATACGGACGGCATTACGGGCATATTCCATGAATACCATAAAGGTCGCACCATAAGGAATGAAACCACCGTGCAGAGCGATACCATTCATCATGGCACTCATGCCAAACTCACGAACACCATAGAACAGGTAGTTGCCGCTGGCGTCTTCACGCTTGATACCTTTGGAATCACTCCACAAAGTCAGATTGGAACCGGCTAGATCGGCAGAGCCACCCAGCAACTCAGGCAAATCAGGCCCAAAGGCGTTCAGAATATTTTGAGAAGCTTTCCGACTGGCAATCGTTTCGCTTTTGGCTTGACACTCACGGATATACTTGGCCGCTTTTTCAGAAAAATCTGCAGGCAAGTCGCCGGCGATGCGTCGTTGGTACTCTGCTGCCAACGCAGGATATTCAAGCTGGTAAGCCGCAAACTGCTCATTCCACGCCGATTCAACAACAGCACCTTTATCACGTGCGTTCCAATCTCCATAAATAGTATCCGGAATTTCAAACGGGCCATAGTTCCAGCCTAAACGTTTACGGGTCAGCGCCACTTCGTCGTCGCCCAAGGGCGCACCGTGGCAAGTCTCTTTGCCTTCCTTATTAGGAGAGCCGAAACCGATGATAGTTTTACAACATATTAGGGTTGGCTTGTCGAGGTTGCTGCGAGCCTGCTCCACTGCGGCACGAATGGCGCTCGGGTTATGGCCGTCCACACCGGCAATGACTTCCCAGCCATAGGATTCAAAACGCTTCGGCGTGTCGTCGGTGAACCAGCCTTTCACTTCGCCATCAATAGAGATGCCGTTATCATCATAGAAAGCGACCAATTTACCCAGTCCTAAGGTACCGGCCAAAGAGCAGACTTCATGGGAAATACCTTCCATCATGCAGCCATCACCTAAAAAAACGTAGGTAAAGTGATCAACGACACTGTGGTCGGGACGGTTGAACTGGGCTGCCAGCACCTTCTCGGCAACCGCCATACCGACCGCATTGGCTATGCCCTGACCCAGAGGTCCGGTGGTGGTCTCAATCCCTGGTGCATAGCCGTGTTCCGGATGACCGGCAGTCTTGGCATGTAGCTGACGAAAGCTTTTCAGGTCATCAATGGTGAGATCGTAACCGGAGAGGTGCAACAGAGAGTACAACAGCAGGGAGCCGTGGCCGTTGGAGAGCACAAAACGGTCACGATTAGCCCAGTTCGGATTGGCTGGATTATGGTTAAGATAATCACACCACAGCACTTCAGCGATGTCCGCCATCCCCATGGGCGCACCCGGATGACCTGATTTAGCTTTCTGAACTGCATCCATGCTGAGCGCGCGGATAGCGTTGGCGCGATCTTGGCAGGTTGTCATTGCAAGCTGACTCCGATTAAAGACTCTCCGACGAGGCAATAAAAACACCCAGTCGAAAAAAAACGCTATTGTATAGCCTACACGCCCAAACGTGAACCATTCGAGGAAAAACGGTTATAGATATCACACCGTATATGTTATAACGTGACCTAATGATTTCGGGCTATCGGTGGCGGTACTGGCCGATACAACGTGTATCAACTCATAAAAAAGTGAGGTCTGACCATCAAACAATCCCGTAGATTTCAGCTAGAATAACTTGCTAGTATCGTAAACCAGCTACCGAATGCTGCACCACTCAGATCATGGAAGCCAGTGCCCCTTCATGATGATCAAAGTGAGTTGAAAAGTGACCGCATGGTTGGCAACACAAGACGAAGAAGAAACTACGGGGATAATGCGGGCACCAGTAGAGCGACTGTGTCAAACAGCCTTCAACACACCATTCATAATTGGAGCAAACGAATGAAACTACTCCACACCATGATTCGTGTCGGCAACCTTGATCGCTCCATCGCTTTCTATCGAGATGCTCTGAACATGCAGCTGCTCCGCCAATCTGAAAACGCTGAATATAAGTACACCTTGGCATTTCTTGGCTACGGCGATGAAAGCCAGGGAGCGGTCATTGAACTGACTTACAACTGGGACACTGAACACTACGATCATGGTAATGCTTTCGGCCATATCGCTATCGGTTTTGATGACCTGTATGGCACCTGCGATGCGATTCGTGCGACTGGATGCAATATCACTCGGGAACCAGGTCCCGTAAAAGGCGGCACAACCGAGATCGCATTTGTGAATGATCCAGATGGTTACCAGATTGAATTGATTCAGATGCCTCGACGCTAAAGGCTTCTATATTCTCTGATCATGGACTTCGGCTAATGCAGAGCGGAAAAAGTCATGGTCATGGTCAAGTAAAAACGGACACCTGATCACTCGGCATTTTTCACATCCTGTATATTCATCTCTCAGCGCTTCGGGTAAGATTCCCTCGGTGCTTTACTCGCTTTCCAAATGGCTTCCGAGACAGGCTTTTGCGTCCATGATAGAACGAATGCAGATTACCCGACCCGATGATTTTCATCTCCATCTGCGCGACGGTAAAGTCCTGAAAGAGACTGTTGCAGCCAGTGCTAGAGATTTCGGTCGAGCGATTATCATGCCAAATCTGCACCATCCGGTGACGACTGCCGAGCAAGCGGCAGAGTACAAATCCCAGATTATTGAACAGATCCCTAGGGGCAGCCCGTTCCAGCCGCTGATGACACTGTATCTGACCGATAACACCACATCAGAGATAGTCAGAAAAGCGAAAGCTATGGGTGATGTTTACGCTCTCAAATTCTATCCCGCTGGCGCCACTACTCATTCTGACTTCGGCGTTACCGCACTGAATAACATCTTCTCGACACTGGAAACCATGATTGATAGCAACCTGCCATTGCTGGTGCATGGTGAAGTGACCGATGCGGATATTGACATTTTTGATCGAGAAAAAATCTTTATTGATCGACACCTGATACCGCTGGTAGAACGCTACCCAGAACTAAACGTTGTAATGGAACACATCACCACCCAGGAAGCTGCTGACTTTGTTGCCAGCGCATCTGACAATGTTGCCGCCACTATCACCCCCCAACATCTGCTCTACAATCGTAACCATATGCTGGTTGGCGGTATCAAACCTCATTTTTACTGCCTGCCCATTCTCAAGCGAAATATTCATCAGGATGCCCTGTTGAAAGCCGCCACCAGCGGTAACCCAAAATTCTTTCTCGGCACCGATTCCGCCCCCCATGCGAAACAAGATAAGGAAAACAGCTGCGGTTGTGCCGGTTGTTTCTCAGCGTTCGGCGCCATGGCATTTTATGCAGAAGCGTTTGATTCGGTTGACGCACTGGAACAACTTGAAAGTTTCAGCAGCCATTTCGGAGCCGATTTCTATGGTCTGCCTCGGAATACAGACACCATCACCCTAGTCAGAAACAGGAAAGACATACCGGCCTTCCTACCCTTCGGTGATATGGAAGTCGTTCCTCTGAAAGCAGGTGAACAGTTACATTGGTCAGTTGAAAGCACTTAAAATCGACTGAGCAACGACCATCCATCCGGGCGTTCACACAAAGCACCCGATTTTCTCAGTTAACAATTAAGGCACTGGTGTGAGTAACGAGGAACACAATCGATCACATTCCCTAATGACGGATCGCTTTCGCAGTTTTTTGCCCGTCGTCATTGATGTAGAGACCGCTGGCTTCAACCCCAAGACCGACGCCCTGCTGGAAATTGCCGCAATTAGTATCGGCATGGACAAACACGGTTTAGTCATGCCTGAAGATAAAATATCCTTTCACATACAACCCTTTGACGGCGCCAACATTGAACAAACCGCCATCGATTTCATCGGGATAGACCCCTTTCACCCACTGCGTATTGCCCATCCTGAACAGGAGGCACTGACCGCCATATTTAAAACGGTACGCAAAGCAGTCAAGCGTTACGCTTGTTCACGCGCGATTCTAGTGGGACACAACGCCTCCTTCGACCTGAGTTTTGTCAACGCCTGCACCGAACGAAACGATATCAAACGTAATCCGTTCCATCCATTCTCCTGTTTCGATACGGCGACCCTATCCGGCCTCGCCTATGGGCAGACCGTACTAGCGCGAGCCTGCGATGCGGCCGGTATTCGGTTCGACAAGGACAAAGCACATTCAGCCCGTTATGATACTCACAAAACAGCAGAACTCTTCTGCACCATTGTTAATCGCTGGAAAGAAATTGGTGGCTGGTGCGATTAATTACCACGCACGATCCCAAACGCTCTAAATGGATGCCAGAGCGTTCTTTTATTAAAAAATCTTGTCCGCCCGCCCTCCGCACGATTCAAGTTATTTTACCAACAATAACAACCCAGTCATGAGGCACTATAGTACGAGACAATGCCATGCTTATACTTTTTAATTCATACCGATTCCCACTATCGACTGCTCCGGAATCTACCCATTTTGCCTACTTGCATCATTATTATCCTCTGTGTCTTCATTTATGAAACCACATTTCAATCTGAGTCTGTCCGCTATTTTGATTCATGAAATCAGCATTATTGCTCGGCTTACAGCACAAGCTGGTGCATAATTGAGCACACGGCAGACACCCAAAATTCCAGACATGAAGGTTCAACTGATGAGCTCAGTTATTGTTGCGGTAGTCATCATGCTCACCCTGAGCTTCATGCGCATAAACGTGATACTTTCCTTGTTTCTGGGCGCCCTTGCCGGTGGCCTAACTGGCGGACTCAGTCTCGAAAGAACACTTTCTGCGTTTAGCGACGGCCTCGGCGGTGGCGCCAGTATTGCTCTGAGCTATGCCCTGCTGGGTGCTTTTGCAATGGCGATCTCCCGCACAGGCATGCCAGAAGCGCTGGCAAGCGTCATTATCCAGAAAATGGATAGGCATGTAGAAAAGGGGAATCCCCAACTAGTTAAAATCAGTCTACTGGGCAGTGTCATTCTGATGGCAATCACATCTCAAAACCTGATCCCTGTACACATTGCCTTTATTCCCATCCTGATCCCTCCCCTACTGGCAACCTTTAACTATATACACCTGGATCGCCGCCAAGTCGCCTGTGTTCTCACCTTTGGCCTGATTGCAACCTATATGCTGTTCCCCGTAGGCTTCGGTAACATTTACCTGAATGAAACCTTGGCGGCCAACCTGAGCACCAACGGCCTGAGCATATCGGGACTCACTATGTCCGACGCCATGCTCATTCCCGTTTTTGGTATGTTTCTAGGTATGCTGACTGCCATTTTTATTACCTACCGCAAGCCAAGAACGTATCACACAGACCAACGCGAAGTCGCCGACGCTAACCAGTCTACGCAAATATCACGGAAAAATGCACTGTTCACCGGACTAGCCATCGCACTGGCACTCGCAGCACAACTCAAAACTGACTCCATGAGCTTAGGCGCACTAATTGGCTGCATGACGCTGGTAATCAGTGGAGTTATTCGTTGGCGCTCGGCGGATGACATTTTTATACAGGGTATGAAAATGATGGCATTTGCCGGCTTTGTCATGATTACGGCTTCCGGTTTTTCCGAAACGCTGCGCGCCACCGACACCATCCCTCAGCTGGTCAGCACGATTGGCGAGATAATTCAAGGGAATAAAGGACTAGCCGCCTTTATGATGCTGTTAATCGGCCTACTGATCACCATGGGCATTGGTTCATCATTCTCCACGGTACCGATTATTGCGACACTCTATGTACCACTGGGGATCTCCCTTGGTTTTTCTCCTCTAGCCATCGCCTCTCTCGTCGGCACATCGGGGGCATTGGGTGACGCAGGCTCCCCCGCATCTGATTCAACGATTGGCCCAACAGCGGGTCTGAATGCTGACAGACAGCACGATCACATCAAGGATTCGGTCATCCCAACGTTTCTGCACTACAACCTGCCATTGATGCTCTTTGGCTGGATTGCAGCAATGATTCTATAACCACGTAATGCTGCTTATCATTGCTCTTTTCTACCCCGCTCTGTTAAGCGAAATTCCATGAGGCTAACATGACCCTGAATCCGTGACTTATTGATT
>JAGLCE010000081.1 GCA_023146365.1 Endozoicomonadaceae bacterium | reverse complement strand
TCCTGCTCCGCTTTTAATGCCGCTTTCGCTTTTGCGGATTTTGATTTCACTCGTAATTTAAGTTTCTTTGTAATCTTCTTCGCCTGCCGCCATACTATATGGCTAGATTCGCTTGACGCCAATTCATCGTCAGAAGTAGAACAATAGGAGCTGGCTACATCAGAGGCAGTATCAGAGGCCGCATCATTTTTTCCTACATGAGAGACCGATCGCACCACACCCACACCGGAAACCACTGCACTTCCATCCAACTCATCGCTAATCGGCAGAGCTGGATTCGAAGATGATGCTCTCGACGAAGTCGACTTCACTATCGGATTAGTACTCGTTCTTTTAAATAAAATATTTTTTACTTCAGTTAATGAATTCATATAAAAATGCTCTCCAAAATATATTAATTAAAAACATAATAAGTCTATTCTAACCTAAGTATTAATATAAAGATATTAAGCAAGGCATTGATATTCTGAACGCTAAGCTTTGATCATCAAATTATTGAGGAAACTCACCGTTTCATTCTATCAGAAACCACTTAACTAAACAGATCTTATCTCAATTTTACCTGTAGCTTTAAAATTAATTAGTAAGACTACTGTTGGGTTATACATTAATTTCTACAAATAAATAATAACAAATTATGTTAATTTCATACTGCGCGGATTCAAATTTCAAGTTCATCACCACTTAGGCTGCTAGCACAGCCCTATGTTCGGCCATTATTTGGGCGGGCGTTTTGAAATTTAAATCTTTTCTTGGTCGAGAGTTAAGGCGTTTCTATGCTCGCCTCACCTCTACCTGATCGACCTTTTTAACGTCTGTACTCTTTGGGAAATATTGTCTCAGCAAGCCATTGGTGCTCTCATTTAACCCCCGCTCCCAAGAGCTGTAGGAACAGAAAATGTCTATCGTTGAAGGTGATATGACTATCATGCTCAACACAGCCAAAAACAGATGAGCTCCGCCGAACGTTGAAATGCATGACTCATAGCGGTGAAACTGGCATTCAGAGTAAAAATGAGTGCTCGAAAAGGGATTTCAATAGGCTGAAACAAATTTCCTTGCATGAATTTGCGGTAGCTCTGGATCTCTGATAGGCCTGGTGAAAGGGGTTGTTCTCGGGGCTGAATGGAACACTCTGAGATGGTTTGTAATGTGGCGTGTTGGCGAGAATCCTGCTGTGCTGGTGTCTTGCAGAGATATAAGCCGCATGGGTTGTTTTCAGGGTTGTCGCTTGGTGAGTCAGGCTTGACAATTGATACGACATCCACGAATTGCTGATGACTCAGATGTTACACATAGCGTCACTGGTCTGGCGTCTTGTCAATAAAGAGGGTATTGTAGGGGGTAAAATATTCTGAATTAGATTGAAGTGTGATATGACAAGCTCTCCTCATGTGCAGCAGCATGCTCGGCTGCTTAAACTGGCGTCCACTGCCTCTGTTATTACCTCTGTTATTTTGATAATCGCTAAATTGTTTGCGTGGTGGGTGAGTGGCTCAATGAGCATGATGGCAACGGTCATTGACTCCATGCTGGACGCCTTTGCTTCCTTAATTAATATGGTGGCTATTTATATAGCGCTAAAACCTGCGGATGAAGATCACCATTTCGGTCATGGCAAGGCGGAACAGTTGGCGGCGCTGGCACAGTCGGCTTTTATTGCAGGATCAGCTATTTTTCTGATTTTGCATGCCTTCGGTGACCTTTCTGGCGATGACCATATTGAGAATGAGCAGGTTGCCATGGTGGTGATGGCCTTTTCTATCGTCTGTACCTTGATTCTGTTATCGATTCAAAACTACGTAATTCGTCAGACGAACTCCGTTGCGATCAAGGCCGATGAGATGCACTATCGGATGGATCTCATCACCAACATCAGTGTTATTCTGGCGCTTGCGCTGGCATCCAGGGGGTACCGCGAGGCTGATTCGATTTTTGCCATACTGATTGGTATTTATATGTTGTACAGTGTTAGAAAAGTGGGCTGGGAAGCCATTCAGATGCTGATGGATCGAGCCTTGCCAGAAGAGGATCTTGAACGTCTTGAAAAAACCATCCTTAGTATAGCGGGGGTGGTTGGCGTGCATAATCTGAGAACGCGTATTTCTGGCACAGTACCCATTATTCAGTTCCATCTAGATATACCAGGGGAGCAGTCGGTTCGTCATGCTCATGATGTTGGAGAGCATGTCAAGGAAGCAATTCTGGAATGGATGCCTGATGCCGATGTGACCTTTCATATGGATCCTGTCTGAAACGCTACATTAAAACATAGGTTGCCGGTGAATAAGAAAGGCGCGGATGATTTGTTTACCCTGTCAAACGTTTGAGCCCACCATTTTTCTGAACGTCATAAAAACAAGTGATTGGTCAAGTATTGAGTTAATAATTATTCAAGCGTTATTATCATACAATTTACCCTTACGCTTTGGATTCATTTGTTATTATTTAGTTTCCATCAAACAATGGAATGTTTGATGATTGTTACTAATACAAACACTGTTATAAATTGAGATCTTTGCATGACAACCTTATACCGCCACCAAATTTCTGATTTCTCATTTTTTTAAAAGCCATAAAGAATGGTTAAATTGGCGATTTTTACGGAATAAAGTGCTTAAAATTTTCATTTTCATTTTCAAAGGAAAGGCTATTCGTAAAACCTTTATACAATCATATATTTGAAATTTCTATTTTAACTCCAACTAAAAACATCACTACGAGGATGAGACTTATCCGTATATTACGTTAATATACTTATATCCAAGCGAATTCAATATTCAGGATTTAGCATCTGAAAATTATCGTTAATTCTGTTAATCAACGAAACATCAATTTTGAGTGGGCTTTCATCGAGAAAATGATTTATTCTTTGTCGAAATTCCTTCACAGTTGCAAAGTATTCATTATTACTATCAACTTCATTCATGACTTTCAATAGTCGATCAATTGTGTTTAGATTACAGGACTGTAAGACGGGAGGTCATGTAGCTTTATTCCCAATCTTTCTGCTGTCTCTACCACCTCCTTTGAACGATGGTAGCCAGCACCATCAAGGACTATATGTTTGATGAAAACTCTGATCTAATTATTATTCAAGCCAAACTGAAGTGTGGTATTCTGTTTTCTGTTTATCCAAGCTGGAGTATGGCCTCAATTGATAGCCACTGTTTTCTCGTATTTTCCGAATTAAGAAATTCATCTTGAAAGTATGGATCGATTCTGGTAACTGTTGAGCATCGTTTTGGCTGCGGTTATTAATGCTGTGTAGTGCAGACAGACCGCTAAGTACAAAAGCCAAAAAATAAATACTTTATTGTGGGGGCACTATGACTCTTAGTGTTTTTGATTTGTTCAAGATTGGTGTAGGTCCATCAAGTTCCCATACGGTCGGCCCTATGAAGGCTGCTTGTCAGTTCGTTCGTACCATTCCGCTGGTTGATGTTGTGCGCTTTCGAGCTGATCTTTTTGGTGCTCTAGCGTTAACGGGTATAGGGCATGCGACGGATCAAGCGATCGTTCTCGGACTCATGGGTGAAATGCCAGACACGATTGATCCGGTCAATTCTTTTGATCGTTATGAGGCGGTATGTCGTGAATGCAAACTTCATCTATCTGATGGCCGGAAAATTCCTTTTAATGTCAAGACGGATATTATTTTTAATAATACACCCTTGCCTGAGCACCCTAACGGCTTACGTTTGCTGGCATTTAATGATGAGGGAATTGTCATTGCTGATCAGACCTGGTTTTCTGTCGGTGGTGGCTTTATTGTTTCTGCCAGTGAATTACAGGCGTCAAAGAGTGGTCAGATACTTGACGTAAAGAAAGTTCCGTATCCTTTTGATTCAGCAGAGGAATTGTTGAATATCTGTTGTCAAAACAATCTGACTATTGCGCAATTGATGATGAAAAATGAGATCGTATTAAATGGTGATTGTGCCACCGTTCAGCAGGGGTTGCGAAACCTCTGGCATGTCATGGAAGCGAGTATTGAAAGGGGGTGCCACACAGAGGGGATTTTACCAGGCGGTCTTAATGTTAGACGGCGTGCCTGTGATCTTTTTAAGGAGTTAGAGCAGTCCGATGGTGATACGATTGCCCCATTGTTAGTTCTCGACTGGGTTAGTCTGTTTGCGCTTGCTGTGAACGAAGAAAATGCAGCCGGTGGTCGTATTGTGACGGCGCCTACCAACGGCGCTGCTGGCGTAATTCCAGCGGTTATTGCTTTCTATCTGCGTTTCAGCAGCGATGCCTGTGAAGAGGGACTCTTTGATTTCATGCTAACTGCGGCGGCTATTGGGATTCTTTACAAGAAGAATGCCTCTATTTCAGCCGCAGAGGTGGGGTGTCAGGGTGAAATTGGCGTGGCCTGTTCTATGGCTGCGGCAGGTTTTGCGGCAGTCTTGGGTGGCACGATTGAACAGATAGAAAATGCTGCCGAGATTGGTATGGAGCATAATCTCGGTATGACGTGTGACCCTGTATCCGGTCTGGTTCAGATTCCCTGTATTGAACGTAATACTATGGGAGCGGTGAAGGGCATTAATGCCGCTCGGCTTGCATTGCGTGGGGATGGCTCGCATCAGGTCACACTGGATGAGGTCATAGAAACTATGCATCAAACCGGCAAAGACATGCAGAGTAAATATAAAGAAACGGCTCTTGGCGGACTTGCTACCAATGTAATTCTCTGCTGAATTACATTAAATCTATATGTAAAATATATTCAAATGCACTATTTGCCAATCGGTAAAAAGTGCATAATATCGCACTCTGACGTATTTCTTGTGTAAAGATAGGCATGCAAGACTTATATTGATTGACAGTAACACTGCTTTCTCATCAAGCAGTTGCGGTATTTTAAGTAAAAATACCTATCACAGGAGGAAATCCTATCATTTTAGAAGAACACTCTATCGTTTCAGAAGAACACGCTTTAGTTGAGCAACGAAGGCTTGCGGCACTGTTGAATATTACCTCCTTACATACTAAGGAAGTGCAGGGGCTGAAATCTCAGCTAGAAGCGGCTGAACAGAAAGTGCTGAAATTTTCTATTCAGGCCAAAGGGCTGGATGGTGAAGTCAAGACCCTTCGTGCGCATAATCCTGATCGAATGAAAAAGCAGGTTAAGCGTCTGCAAGAACAGAACCGTGTTCTGACCACAGAAAAAAACACACTGAAAAGCAAGCAGAAACAGCTTCAGCAACAAGTTCAAAACTTGACGTTTAATCTAGAAAAGGCTCATTCGGAGCAAAAAACCGAAGGGTCTGCCGATTGATAGTGACCGGTATCCGCTAACAACAGGGGCAGATGAACATTCATGTCTGGAAAATTCATTGATGTATGATTTTTCCCAACTCATGAATACATAGTGCCTGACGGGATCGCTAATAGTTTCCTCTATTGGCAATGACTGATTGATGTATATCCTGTCCGTAGATACTGGTACTGGATACTGTTAATATAAGTACTCAATGCTCGTTCTAACTCTGAAGAT
>JAGLCE010000080.1 GCA_023146365.1 Endozoicomonadaceae bacterium | reverse complement strand
ATCTTCAGAGTTAGAACGAGCATTGTTTTAAAGAAGGGGCACTCTTTTCAGGTTGTACCAATACCCAGGGAGCTATTGTCACCGCCCATACACTTGTATCTTGTTCAAACCACGCTTTCGCCTCGTCATCACTGACAGCACGCAGCGAGCCACTGCACATCCATTGCTCAATTAATGTGCGGTCATCTTTGTTCATGGAGAGTGCAACATCGATAAGAGCAAGCCCGAGCGTGACGTGCAAGGTTTGTCCAGCGGCAAAATATCGTTGTAAATCATGCCAAGGGATTTTGCCAGTCTGCTGGTTGATTAACCTTTTGTGTTCGAGAACGGATTTGGGCGTTGATGGCATATTGACTCCATGGCTATGACAAACCAGTTAGCATTCTACCTGAAAGGTTGTGCTTTTTCGCAACGACGTGGAGTTTTCCCGTTTCTGATACGGTCTTCAGCGATAATTTGATCAATCGTCGATCGATTTACGACCTACTTAACACCTGATTGGAGGTAAAACATTCGAAAATACCTCGCCAGATCTTAGGCAATTGGAAATTTTGATGCTTAACTGGGCTGTAGTGATAAAATCCAATAAAAACAAGTGTACATTGATCGAATGAATTGAATTTATCTTGTGTTTGAGGGTTTTATGAATATATACGATATTGCACGAAGCGCAGATGTCACTCGCTGGCACTCTGTATCCTGTTACCGCTATCCATCAATAGCCGAGCACTCTTTTCTGGTCACAATGTACGCTTCAGCGTTGGCGAATATTATCTATCCATCCATTGCAACGGATGAAAAGCTCGCTTTACTACAGTTCTGTTTGTGGCACGATATGCCTGAAACATTGACGGGCGATCTGGCAACACCGCTCAAACGCCGACTTGAGGCATCATTTCCTGAAGGTGACAGTCCGCTTGAACAAATAGAAGAATCGCTTTGCCCTGAATACAAGGCCTTTAAAGATAATCTGAAAGATGAGTTAAAGCGGATTGCCAAGCTCGCAGATATTATGGAAGCGATGAAATTTATTAGTAGTGAAGGAAAGGGAGGCGTCAGTCAGCATATTTTCTATGAGCGACAGAAAACGTTCAAGGAATTAGTCAAAGATTCGTCAAAAAAGTATCCCTATCTCAATTGGCAGGCCGCCGATACGCTATTGCAAGAGTTGTTGAATGGCACACCGACCATGATTGACTTTGTGGATGCGTTTCGATGAATAATTGTCAGCGTTTCAGTGTCACGATACTACATTCATCTAAACTAAGGTAATATGCTTTTATTATTCTCAGTCTCTCTATTTATTGATGACTAAACCATGGATGGTTAATGGATACTTTTTCTCAATTCGTGTCGTGGATTAATGGTTCGATACTATTTTTTATTCTGGCGGCCTTAATCAGCAATCGGTGGCGTGCGGGTCAAGTTTTTTCCGTTGCTCTCCTTTATTTCATTTTCACGGGTCAGCTGACAGTGGGTGAGGCACTGGCGAACTTCGTGAATCCTGTTTTAATGACTCTGGTTCTATTGTTACTCGTTTCCATTGTTCTTGGGAAAAACCGCTTTATAGAAATGGCGACACGGCATGCGCTCGATTGTGGCTATCGTATGGCGTTGTTTCGCTTGTGTACTATGACCGCTTTTTTATCCTCCATGCTCAACAATACCGCCATTGTCGCTGCGTTTATGGGTAAAGTGGCAAATCAGAAACGGCATGCGGCATCGCGCTTGCTGATCCCATTATCCTACAGTGCCGTTGCCGGTGGAATGTTGACGTTGATTGGTACATCCACCAATCTCATTATCAACAGTTTTGTTGTTAACGCCGGTCTTGAGCCACTGGAGTTTGGTGATTTTTTTCAGATTGGGCTACCGGTCGTCATAGTGGTTTTGATTATGCTAGTGGTAACCGGTAAGTACCTGCTGCCAAATACTGATCAGTTATCAGAATCCTATAACAAGTTTTTGATGGAGGCTCGCGTTGAGGAAAACTCGCCACTGATCGGAAAAAGTATCCAGGACAACGGATTACGTGATCTAGAGGGTATATTCCTCATTGAGATATGGCGCGAAGGGCGTCTGATTACGCCGATCTGCCCCAGTCGTCGCCTCCATGCCAATGATATTTTGATTTTTAACGGTGATCCGGACTTCTTTTCGGAGATGGATCGCTTTTCAGGGCTGGTTCTGCTGACCGAAGAGGAGAGGGTTCCGGTGGGTAATCTTACTGAAGTGGTTATCGCTTCTGGTTCGTATTTAGCGCGAAAGTGTGTTCGTAATATTGGTCTGCGTGTGAGATATGATGCTACTGCGGTCGCTCTTAGTCGTGGCAATGAAGAGCTAACCGGCAAATTATCTAATGTTTGCCTGCGGGTGGGGGATCGGTTGTTGTTGGCAACCGGAGATGACTTCCGGGCGATGAGTGAAGAGACGACGGATTTCCATGTTCTTAGAGAGCATGTGGCTAGTGGCAGCCTTGATATACGTAACAGTCTCATCAGTATCTCTTTATTCCTGTTTGTGCTGGCAGGATCGATCATGAACGTGTTTAATCTTTTGGAAGGGCTGATAGGTATTTTCATCATATATTTGCTGGTTGGTTACACTCGATTGGAAGAGCTGCGAAATAAGATTCCTTTTGAGTTGATTGCTGTCATTGGCTCTGCCTTGGGTATTGCTCAGGTTTTTACTAGTGATGGCACTGTTCATGCCGTTGCTGAATATGCAGCGATATATTTGCAGGATTTTCAGCCTTGGATGGTAATGGCCGGTCTCTTTCTCATTACAATGATTTTAACTGAGGTAGTGACGAATAACGTCGCTGCGGCCTTATCTTTTCCTCTTGCGTTAGGCTTGGCGCAGGTTTTGGATGTTAAACCTGAGGCTTTTATCATGACCGTTGCATTTGCCGCCAGTTGTAGCTTTCTTACACCTGTGGGATACCAAACGAACCTGATGGTCTATAGCTCTGGTAATTATCGGTCAACCGATTACCTCCGTGCTGGCTTTCCCATCATGCTGGCTTATTCCAGTGTTTCCATTTTTATGATTTCCTGGTTTTATCTTTAATGAGTCTCTAAAAACCGTTTCTCAGCCAAAAAAATTAGTTAATCACTCAACGAGCGGTTGACTCACTTCAGACTGATATTTTCTGGTTTAGTGTTCATCGTGTTCTATGTCGCTAAATGTGGTCATTGAATAGATCCAACCTGATATGCCGTATATCCCAATCTGACGTGCCGTATACCCCAGACGTGCTGTTATTTTTTGTCATAATAGGTAGACGTGGCTGATAGGCAAGAGGAGGCAAGATTTTTCGGGGCATAAAAGAAACCCGCATACTAGGGGAAGTATTGCGGGCGAAAACCATCAGATCAAAACACAAGTATTAAGGTCATTGCTGACCTAACTAACGAGGTTGTTAAGGGGATTATCAAACTCACCAGTTACTTATAAGTATTAACGATATTTTGACATATTCCAGTCATGAATTAGACAAAAAACGCATAAAAATAAAAACGATGATTCTTAATGATGATTATTTGACAGTTATCCCTTTGTGTGGCGGCTATTCAGACTCATCAGACTTGTATGGATCGACACCTAGTTTATCCTTGAACCGCTTGAGATCACGAATTTGCCCTGTGGTCATATACAGGCCTAATTCCTGACTTTCCAGTGTGCTTTCACCATGCCATGGTAGGAGTCGGCAGTCTGAAGAGTGTTGGCTGAAATCTAGGAAAGGGTATTTGATAATGGTGAAATATGGCGAGTAATCAAAGTCCCTAGGCGTACATAGCTTCGGATTGCGATGAAATATCTGTACACCCTTCTTGCCATTAAGCTTGACCAGTGGGAGTATTGGAAAATGAATAAAACTGAATGCTTCGGCAATCATGGTTGAACAGACTGTCCGAGTTGCCTGTCCGGATTTGTTGCTAAATAATGATGACCGCCAGCGGCTGGGAATAACTCTGTAAGGTAGCAGAAATCGTAGTAAGTCAAGAATCTGGCGAATATCGTATTCGTGGCCTAGACGGCTGACCGAATAATGAATCACTTGTTGGCCATCACGATAACTCATGCCGTTGGGTCGACAGATTCTGACATGTTTGCCTTCATAGACTTGCAGTGAGCGAATGACGGTACCAAAACCCAGTTCACTTTCAATGATCAGCTGATCTTCATTGTTACCATCATAGCTTTTATTGACGTACTCTCTTAGTCGCTTGTCTTCAATATCATGCAGTTTACCGATATAGAGTGCTGCATGAGACCAAGGGCTTTGGGTGACCTGTTTAATAACGCCGGCAACCCGAGATTGCCCCTCAATCAGCAGGACATCTGCGGGCTTGAGTTCATAGCGGATTCGCTCGAAGTCACAAAGAGTGGATCCTTGATGCGGTGAGCTTTCATGGGCCAGCCATTTCTCTAGTGAGTTTACGATGACTCTGAATGGGTTCATTATTGTTAGTCTGCTACGGCCTGTTGATTTTAAGAATTCTTTAGTGATGAGAATAGCACCTTGCTGAACTCAACTGGGTTGAATGAATGTATGTGTCAGATTAATGGTGATAAAGGTTGGAGGTAGTGTGACAGATCAGCATAAAATTCGGAATGCCGTGCTGAGTAATATAGAGAAAATAAAGCCGTCGACCGGACTACCGCCTGTACATGACTGGAATCCACGATTTTGTGGCGATATGGATATGGTGATCAAGCGTGATGGTAGCTGGCATTATATGAATAGTCCGATGGGTAGGGCGTCCATGGTTCGACTATTTTCCACTATCCTAAGGCACGATGAAGATGGGTGTTTTTATTTGGTGACACCGGTTGAAAAGGTTAGGATTCAAGTCGAAGACGCACCTTTTGTGGCGATTGTCGTTGATGTTGAGTGTGCTGGTCGAGAGCAAGTGTTGACGTTCCGAACCAATGTAGGGGATGAGGTTCGTTTGGATGAAGAGCACCCTTTTCGCGTTGATATTGAACCAAGCTCAGAAGAGCCTTCGCCGTATATTCGGGTTCGTGATCGTCTTGACGCGCTGATACACCGCAATATCTTTTATCAATTAGTTGAAATGGCCGAGATTCAGGCTTTGGATGGAAAGGAGTGGTATGGCATCTGGAGTTGTGGGATGTTTTATCCAATGACCTCCGTTCCTGAGGCATGGGAATAAGGTTTGTTGAAGGAGATTGCTCATCACATATTGGGGTAGTTGGGGCCGCCAGAGCCTTCAGGCGCAACCCATGTAATATTCTGAGCCGGATCCTTGATGTCACAGGTTTTGCAATGCACACAGTTTTGAGCATTGATCACAAACCGTTTCTCTCCCGTCGTCTCATCGGTTATTACTTCATAAACACCTGCGGGGCAGTAGCGCTGTGCTGGTTCATCAAATAGGGGTAGGTTGTCACGAATGGGCAGATCCGCATCTTTCAGCTGTAGATGACAAGGTTGATCTTCCTCATGATTGGTATTCGAGAGAAATACGGAGTTCGATTTATCGAAGCTCAGTTTTCCGTCTGGTTTGGGGTAGTTTATTTTGGGGCATTCTGATGCGGATTTGAACTGTGCGTAATCGGCTGATGAGTCTTGTAACGTATAGGGCAGTTTTCCATTGAATAGGTTGATATCCACCCAAGAGAGCCCCCCTCCCAGTAGTGCGCCATACTTGTGCACCAGTGGGCCAAAGTTACGCTGGGCATGGAGTTCTTCGTAAATCCATGAATTTTCAAATGCTTGAGTAAAGGTTCCAAGCTCACAGCCGCCTTCGTCGCCAGACTTCAGTGTCTCAAACAGGGTTTCTGCCGCAATCATGCCGGTTTTCATCGCAGTGTGACAACCTTTGATTTTGGCATAGTTAAGTGTGCCAGCATCACAACCGATAAGCAGTCCGCCAGGAAATGTCATTTTTGGGAGCGACTGGAGGCCACCTTTGGCAATCGCCCGTGCACCGTAAGAGACTCGCTTACCGTCCTCCAGATACTGTTTCACCAATGGGCTGTGTTTATAACGTTGGAATTCGTCAAAAGGGCTGAGGTGTGGATTGCTGTAATTCAGACTCGTGATTAGGCCTACAGCAATTTGGTTGTTTTCTAGGTGATAGAGAAATCCGCCTCCTATGGAGCCGCTTTCGCTCAGAGGCCAGCCTGCCGTGTGAATAACGAGACCTTGTTGATGCTGTTCAACAGGGATATCCCACAACTCCTTGATACCGATGGCGTAGTGCTGAGGATCCTTACCTTCATCCAGTTTGAACTGGCTGATTAGCTGTTTTCCCAAATGCCCCCGGCAGCCTTCTGCGAAAATCGTGTATTTTGCTCGAAGCTCCATGCCTGGCATGTAACTCTCTTTTGGTTCGCCAGCGGCATTATTACCCATGTCACCGGTGATGATGCCTTTGACCACACCCTTTTCAATAATCAGCTCTTGTGCGGCGAACTTTGGGAATATCTCAGCGCCCAATGTTTCTGCTTGTTCCCCGAGCCAACGGCATACATTACCCAGACTTACCACGTAATTGCCTTTATTATGCATGGTCTTGTGGATCAAGAATCCCGGTATCTTTTTAGCATCATTCTGGCTTGTCAAGTAATAAACTTCATCCTCTTTAGCGGGAGTATTGAGGGGTGCACCTCGCTCCCTCCAGTCTGGGAATAACTCTTCCATGGCGCGGGGTTCAAAGACGGCACCTGACAGAATATGAGCGCCAACTTCAGAGCCTTTCTCGACAACGCAGACGGTAAATTCCTGTTCGGACTCCTGAGCCAACTGCATCAGACGACAGGCCGCAGACAGACCAGATGGGCCGGCTCCAATGATGATGACACTGAATTCCATGGATTCGCGTTCCACGATCCTCTCCTGCTTTGGCTTGCCGGTCACAGCCGGTCACAGGATTGTGACTCTTGAACTGACATAAGCACGGCTTTTGAGAAAAATGCATTTACGTTTTTTAAACGCTTGTTTGAATTTTGGTTCGCATTCTACTTGGTTTTTCGCATAACATAATACTTGGTTTTTCGCATAAATAGTAGACTATTGCAATCATCGTGCGGATAATCACTGATGCGGGTGTAGCTTGATGGGTCTCATTAATTGTTGATTGGTAAACGGTTGATCATTAACTGGTGAATAAAGCGACCCACCCACTCTTCTTGACCCTGCTACGGCTAACAGTCAATATAGGATAGGTGCGAGATATCGGGTGCTCACATAACAAACCTTTAATACTTTATAATGATTGACGCATCGCTTCTTGAATGCCAGTAGCTTGGACCGTATTCGTATTAGAGTGATATAGCCTGCTGGATAGACACTTGAACGAACAACGTATGAGGAGATCATGAAGGTTCTTGTAGCGATAAAAAGAGTCATAGACTACAACGTCAAAGTGCGCGTCAAGCCGGATCACAGTGATGTAGATCTGACTAACGTGAAAATGGCCATCAATCCGTTCTGTGAGATTGCGGTTGAAGAGGCTGTACGGCTGAAAGAGCAGGGCACTGCCTCAGAAATTGTCGTTGTTTCCATGGGATCTAAAGAGTGCCAGGAACAGATTCGTACCGCCTTGGCCTTGGGTGCGGATCGTGGTATTCAGGTACAGAGTGACGAAAAACTGGATTCACTGTCCGTTGCCAAACTGCTTAAAGCGGTTGTGGATGAAGAGAAGCCAGATCTTGTTGTGCTCGGCAAGCAGTCCATCGATAGTGACAACAACCAGACTGGCCAGATGCTGGCAGCGCTCGCAGGTTTGCCTCAGGGTACTTTTGCCTCTGAACTGAAAATAGAAAACGGCAAAGCGATAGTGACTCGTGAAATTGATGGTGGTCTGCAGACGGTATCCCTTAATCTACCAGCGATTGTGACGACCGACCTACGCTTGAACGAACCCCGTTATGCCTCTCTGCCCAATATCATGAAGGCCAAGCGCAAGCCTCTGGATGTTAAAACACCGGCAGAGCTGGGTGTTGAGATTGCATCCACCATCACCACAGTGAAAGTTGAGCCACCGACTGAGCGTCAAGCTGGTATCAAGGTGGGTAATGTGGATGAATTGGTCGAGAAACTGAAGAATGAGGCGAAGGTGATTTGATGAATATTCTGGTCGTAGCTGAACACAATAATAGCGTACTGAACGCTGTTACCCATAACGTAGTGACGGCTGCCAGAGTCATCGGTGATGATATTCATCTGCTTGTGGCGGGTAGTAACTGCAGCGCTGTCGCTGAAGGTGCAGCCCAACTCGAAGGCGTGACCAAGGTTATGGTGGCGGATAACGCTGCCTATGAATATCAGCTGGCTGAAAATGTCAGTCTGTTGATTGCTGAGCTGGGTAAAACTTATTCCCACATACTGGCTGCTGCAACCACGACAGGCAAAAACATCATGCCTCGAGTGGCCGCACTCCTGGATGTCGATCAAATTTCTGATATTGTTGCTGTAGAGAGTGCTGATACCTTCAAGCGTCCGATTTATGCGGGTAACGCTATCGCAACCGTACACTCTAACGCGCCGATCAAAGTCATCACTGTGCGGGGGACGGGTTTCGATGCGGTAGTCGCTGGCGGTAGCGCACCCATTGAAGCGATTGCATCGGTTCACGATGCCGGAAACTCTGCCTTTGTCGGTGAAGAGTTGGTAAAATCTAATCGTCCAGAGTTGACCGCAGCGGATATCGTGATTTCCGGTGGTCGCGGCATGGGCAACGGTGAAAACTTCAAAATATTGTACGACTTAGCGGATAAGCTCGGCGCTGCAGTGGGTGCATCCCGTGCGGCGGTTGATGCCGGTTTTGTTTCGAACGATATGCAGGTGGGCCAGACAGGTAAAATTGTTGCGCCAAACCTTTATGTTGCGATTGGTATCTCCGGTGCGATTCAACACTTGGCTGGCATGAAGGACTCCAAAGTTATTGTGGCTATCAACAAGGATGAGGAAGCACCCATCTTTCAGGTGGCTGACTACGGACTGGTGGCCGATCTGTTCGACGTAGTTCCGGATCTGGCGGGTAAGCTGTAATTCTGACTTGGAGAAGGATCCGCATCTTCGATTTTTTTTAAAACATTATTCCCATTTGACATGCACTAGTTGATATTCCATTTGGTAGGGGCTTGTGTGTTTAATTCTTCCTCTAGCTTGGGTATGTTTTTCTTTTGGCAGTGAAGTGCAAGTTGAAAACAGTCATTGATCCTGATAGAAAGTAAAACCAAGTCTGTAGGCTGTTTTATCATTCTAATGCTGAGGAAAAACCTACAAATTGTTTTATATGAACCCGCTTACTCGGATGTTGGTTTGATAATAAGCGGGTTACTATTGTTATGTTGATTTTTGTGTTGATTTTTGTGTTGATTTTTGTGTTGATTGTTAGTGATGCTCTATTACTTCCTGTATTTCCACAACACCCGACACACTTGGAATGGATTTGAGAGCCATCTGCTCGTAAGCTGTAGTTCTCACAAAACAAACCATGTGACCACATGGAAAACCATTACAAGTAGCTGACTCTGACTGAACAATATCAGATTCAATCCCTCTGTGGGCCAGTATTTCCGGCACGCAGGATTGGTGGCTAGTATTCATCTGAGTAATTTATATTTTTTACTATTAACTTCAACCTGAATCCGTGACTTATTGATTGCTTGCACAGTTCCCGAACTTAAGAACACAGAGTGAGGCTCAGGATTCAACTTTTTACTGAGACTTGTCCGTAATTTATTTAAAAACATATAAACATTACCGACAGAATTGGTTTCTAAAGGCTTTT
>JAGLCE010000008.1 GCA_023146365.1 Endozoicomonadaceae bacterium | reverse complement strand
TCCAGGTTTTTTTTTGGGAAATTATTAATGAAAGAATCGTAATCGAAAAATCAATTACCCCCCTAGCAGAATAATTCTTGTGCCATAAACTTCACCGCTCATGATTCAGGGGCAATTTTATGGCTTATCGTACCGTCGATCAATGGCAGGCATTAAGACAGGAGTAGCAACAAAAAGCGACTTAACCCAGCAGGCGTTTTGCGATCAGCGCGGTTTGAATGCGAAGTATTGCTTGAATCCAGCTTCAGTTGCTCGAATCGGGTATTGGCAGTATCCGTATATCCAGTGCTCAGCTATTTTTATTTTTGAAATATCCTAATCATTTCTTTTGAGAAGCCTGTTGAATCTAGCCGTGTAATTTTTTATTGCTATCAATCTTCAAATCAAGAAAAGTATATCCTAGATTGCCACAATAACCGACACACAGATGGAATTTAGCTATGGAATTTAGCAGCCTCCTTACGTCGAGGCAGGCTGTTTCGATGAGCTGCCCCAGCATTAATAAGGATCAGGAGGGAAACGTTTCAGCTCCAGGGAAATCTTTTTATTAGAGCGGTGCATGTAATCACCAATTCTACGTGCTGAAAATGCTAGCTCACAGAGAGATCGAATCTGGTATCGTTCAGTCTCAGAGTCAGCTGCTTGTAAGAATTTCTCATCTGGTTACCTAGCTCGTTGTCTGAGAGCTATAGCCTACTGAACCGCTGGCTCTCAAATCCATTCCAAGTGTGTCGTCAGTTATTATGGAAATATAGGCAATTTAGTGAGTCATTTATTTTTCTCTGGATTATCCTTGGTATCGATGATCTCTTTAACATAGGAGCGTGCGTTCCAGTATTCTTTCCCATAGTCAACCCACAGCCGATCGTGAGTCTTTATATGCTTTAAAGCTATAATAAATACTATGTCTCTGCCATAATTATCATAATGCTGCAGAAATGACACATTTTCCTTAGGCAAATCCATATTATTTTCAGACGCGCTGTAAGTCTTACAAGCATTAATTAATGATGTGACATTACCAAACCTAAACCCAGATATAAATGTTTTATCGCCTAAAGATACACTAAAATTGTCGATAGTGTTTCGAGTAGCGCCCATAGAGCTTATATCATTAGTATAGGTATCTTCTGTATAAATTTGGCCCGCGTAATGCCCTATAATCTCAAACTTAGTTAGGCCTCTCGCAGCGACAATCTCATTTTGATTTTTCAGGGCACTAACAATAGATCCGTCATGCTTTTGAGGTAACATGCGCTCATTTAAATATATCTCTCTATCTTCATCATCCAGTTGTTTATAAAATGACATAGCTTTCCTGATTCTTGCTTTGTCATTTTCTGTTTTCTTTATTTTTATTCTGAAAAAATACGTATGAGCTTTCTTCTTAATTCCAGTAAATTCTCGTTTGATGGAAGATTGAGCTCGAAATAGTGGCGCCCGGTTATCATAGCAGTGATGTACATTATATACATCATCGAACGTTTTTTCGACTTTAATAAACTGCGCCTCTTCACTTTTGTTAGCCTCAGTACTCGAGTCAGTAATTTCATCATTGTTCTTCGCCATTTGATCTGTAAGTGTTGTAGAGACATTCTCTTTTGCTGGCTCGCATGCTTTTAAATTGATTTCTGGCTGATGACGTTTGTCCGTTATGTGCGTAGTCTGAATCATTACGGTTGTTTCCACTGTCGTATCAGGGGCTTGAACTGTGGCGTTTTTATTAGTCTTAGTGCTGCATTTCTTGCTATTTCCATGTTGTTTTAAATTGCTTTTATTCTCCGTTCTGTAATCGCAACTATCACACTTAAAATTCTTCTCTCGCTTGCTAGGATGGATATGGCTAACTAGGTGTTTTTTGAAATTTGATCTATGATGATTGGTGTGATCGCACTTATCACATTTGAAATTATTTTCCACTATATATTTCTCTAGTATGTCAACTTTCTTATGCCTATTTTGGTGTTTTATAAGAAAAACAGGTCTATTCGTTTTGTATTTGCAATGGTTACATTTAAATTTATACTTTCGATTTTTAGTGGGAATATGCTGCTCTTTGTGTATCGTAAAAGTGCTAAAACGATCCACACCGAATGTGCATTCGTCACACTTGAATTTAAATACTCTATCTTTATTGGCAGTGTGTGATTTTTTTATGTGCTGTTCAAAATCATACTTATTATCAGTTTTTAATTCGCACTTTTTACAATTATATTTACACACTCTCTGTTTAATTGGAGTGTGATTTTTTGTGTGTTTTGTTAAATTTCTTTTATATATCGAGGTGAAATGGCAATCATTACATTTAAAAATTTTCTTTGGCTTCTTATCTGACTTATGGTTATCCTTGTTTACTTTTAACGTTGCTTCAGAATCAGTGGTGAAAGTGCGCTTATTACGGTTGATACTATCCTCTTTATGTATTTTATTTTTGTGTTTTGTTAAATTAGATTTATTATCCGTTGTGTACTTGCACTTATCACACTCAAATTTATTATTTTTATTCTTATTTGGCAGATGACACTTTTTGTGTATTACACCTCCCTTAAGATTTCTATTGTATTTGTCGTTACACTTGTTTTCTGCGAGAAGGGTGCCTGATTTAGGTGTTAAATCACTGTTTTTAGACACAGAATGATGAACCATTTTGACTTTTTTGGAAGAAGGCTGATCCTCCTCTGTAGTGTCTTGCGCATTACGTTCACTGTCTGAAAATACATGCGGTATATCAGTAATTTTGTAAGAAGAAATATTCATAATAAGATAAGTAAATACCATAGAGTTAATGGATTTATTTTGATGATTTACAGATATGACTATTTTTTGTCCTATTAGTTTTATAAAGCGACAGCTCTGCGACTAAAGTTGTCTTCCTTGCTATCGAGATATTGTTAAATGTGGTGTATTGGCATCAGGCGGCGTTCCGGTCTGATTGACTCGTTACCTGCTCTCCATCCTTGAACTCAACGTTGTCGACCACAAGGGCCATCAGGGTGAATCCCTTAATCCTTTTCCAATTATTCTGCGCTGACTACAACAGCTTGAAGAGCATCGCCAAGGTCGTATTCCTCGATCCGCAATTGTGGCCCGCAAGCGGACCGTAGCAAAGATTGATTCAATCGGGGATTGGTGGTCCGAATATGAACCCAGTGCTCGACTGGAAAGTCGTAGAACGCCAGCATCTCTTCCCGATCTTTGGCCAGACAGCCCATAGCCTTGGGGTACTTAGTGCTAAACCGTACCAGTGCACGCTCAAAAGCTGCATGCGCCTCTTTACGTAGTGCATCCTTTACTTTCGGCTGCATCGACTTGGGTAACTTGTTCAACACATTCGCCGTCTTATGGATCCAGCAGCGTTGGTGCAGGGTGGCCGGATACGTCTTGCTTATCGCCTTCCAAAATCCCAACGCACCTTGCGCCTGGAATATGAGAAAGTGGATGATTGCTCTCTTTTTGTTCGAAATTAACGGTGTTTTAAGGGCATATATTGCCTTTAAAGCATCAAGCAGCGACCTAGAATGTTTTTATTTGACGTTACAATAATGTGTAAAATACTTCAGAATTAAACTATTTGGAAAGATGGTTTTTCAGGGCGGACTATTTATATACTCACGCAATTATTATCACTCCTTTTGAATGTATTTAGTTCGCCCTGAAAAACCATCTTTTCAAATAGTTTCCACTGCATCACCACACGTTCCATCACTTAGGTTGAATGTCAACAAAGCAATCATTAAGCGAATGGGCTTTACTGCTATCCATTAATCGCTGTAATACACGGAAAGTTGTTGTTCCAACACTGCCCAGCTTATCGTTCTTCCCAGTGCCTAGTAATGGCTCGAAATCAAGCTGACTGAGGATGTAAAAAAACCGGATTGAGGAGTGTATTGGGCTATTTTGGCGCATTTTCATCTATTATACTAATGCCGTTGGAGAATCATCAAATATGAGAAAAGCGAACTGAGCGAGAACGAGGAGCCAATCATGCAATCCAAAAATCTATTCAATACCCAGGAGCTATCCAGCCGTCTGGCTCAACATGTGGTGAATTCCACGCAGAGCAGTACGTGGAGTGAAAACCTACTAAGCGAAAATATATTTGACGCTAGCGAAATCAATAAATTCAGTGAAAAAGAGCTGGCACTGGAACAGCGCACCTTGCTGATCACACAGTTCCGAACCATGAACGTAGAGCAACTTCTCAGCGCTATGCAACAGCACGGCTTGCCTTGGCGTATTGATATGGATACAGACTATTCCGTCGCTGCCGTCGCCTATTGAACGACGACTTCTCCAACAAAAGAAAGGTGGAATTCAAAAAAACGTCTCCATCACCCTGTGTACGCCATCAGTGTGGTTGATGGAGGGGAAGTGCGCTGCTCCGCCAGCACTTTAAACATGTGTCGATTGACTTTCAGCCTGTCATCTATCCAATCTTCAGGCCATGAATATATCCATTCAAGCAGTTTAAAGCACGCAGTGTTGATCAGTCGGTAGGGTAAAGGGTTCAGACGTCAATCGCTGACTGTTTAGAAACACTGACTTACCGGTACAAGGCTGTAAATTGATTTCGGTAAGACCATCACTGGTCAAGGTTTTGCATCTTTACTCGCCGTTGAACCCAATGATCATTGCTAGTGCGTCAGACAACGGACATGATGCTGAAAAATTCCGCATTGAAGGGATTCATCATAATTAGGCTGATCATCTATGTACGGGACAAAACTTGAAGCAGAGTTTGGAAGTCTATCGGTAGTGTTCACAACTCTGTGTCATTTCTTTAGACTTAGAAAAAGAGATGACTATGACAACACCAACCTTCGATATGAATACCGCTCTCAAGGCACTGCGTGAAGGCAAAGACATTAGGAACATGCGATTAAGTCTCTGTTATGAGATAATCCCCGTCATTGCTTTTGATGGGACGAACCATGGAACACCAGCTCAGCTTCGTCGACAGCGAGTACCAAAACAAACGCCGTCAAACCCCCGCAAAGAGAAATTTCTCGGGCGGAGGGAAGAGCTGATGCCTTGGCAACGACTGGCTTCAGTCATTGAACCGCATTACTACAAGCTGGGTAATGGTCGCCGTCCTTACCCCCTGATGACGATGCTGCGTATTCACTGTATCCAACACAACAATGGTACAGCCTGAGCGATCCTGCCATGGAGGACGCGCTCTACGAAATTGCCTTGATGGAGTGATTTGCTTGAAAGGCAGGACTTAATCGTAGGTTCCTTAGCTATTCGTAGGCTGTAGTTCTCACAAAACAACCCAGATGACCATATGGAAAATCATTAAAAGCAGCTAACTCTGACTGAACGATACCAGATTCAATCCATTTGTTGGCTAGTATTTTCGGCGCGCAGGATTGCTGATTATCTACACCGTTCCAATAAAACGATCTTCCTGTTTTCTATAAATTAACTCGCTATCGGGAGGCGACAACTACCCTGACACAATGGGTGTGTATCCCGTGGTTTATCTAGACTATATAGTGATTATGGTTTGTTATGAAAAATGGATTATTAATAGCATGTCGGGTTAAAAAATAAATAATGAACTTTCCCCTGTTGAAAGAAGTCAAAGTTAAATGGTAAGAACATATCTGCAAATTAAATTACGAGTTGTATAATGAAGAAGAGTATTAATTTTAATTAACATGTGAAAGAGTGAATATTCTAATGAGCTATTTGATAACTATTTATTCAATTTCAATTTCAATTAAATATGAGTGTTGGGTGAAAAATGAAAATTACTGATGAAAAAGTAGAATGCAGTTTTAGAGCTACTTATTCGTATCGTATAGAAAATTTGCAGGAGCATAAAAAATATTTTCCCACTTGTTTAGGACGTTTGGTTGTTGCGATTCATACACTTTTTTCCGCTAGGCTAATAATACCTATTGAGGATATGAAAAACGCAGCAAATAATCATGAGCTTTGCTATTTTGCCATTTTATTCAGAAGGATAACCATAGAAAAAGTACACAAAAATCGGATACCCGTGTTTGTGGAAACTTCAGAGAATGTAGAGACATATGGAATACTTGATGAGTTATCGGTCGACTCGAATAATGAGAATAGAGCAGGTAAAATTGCTAACGGGTATTCTGATTTTTATAATGAAGAGTGGACTAATCTTATAAAAAGTTTTAATAAAGGCGGCACAAACGCTGGCAAGCTAGGAACATTATGTATTATAGAAATAGCGTTTGATATGATATTAGCCTCATACGAAGTATGCATGAAACGTCTGTCTTCTCCAGATGAGTATAAGCTACAGCTCTTACAGAATAAATTTAAAGGCAGGTTGGATGACGATATCCTTAATGAAAAATGTATGGTTAGATATTGTAAAAGAATCATTGATATTTCTAGACGAATGCTTATGAATAATTCAGTCCTTGAATTTTCCTCTCCCCTTACGAGGGGTGATCAAATAAACTATAATAAATATAACAGTTATACTAAATCAGGTAGTTGTTTAGATTTCATGGTTTTGCCAGCTCTTATTTTTTCTAACTGTGAGACAACTGTACTTTTTAAAGGTATTGTTCAACCTATCACAAGAAAAGTAAAAAATACGATTATTAATTGATAATGGTATGCTTTTATTTACAAATAACATACTTGTTTTTAGAGTGGTAATGCTTGTTTTATTTTGTTGTGATATCGAAGAGAGGTGGCTTCGGTGTGAGTTTTTATCGTTAATGGTTAATGAATAGCTTTAGTAGAATGTTGTTATATCTAGTATAGTAGATGAATCGGTTATATCGTGTTTATCGTCACCTATGACGTTGTAATTTTTCACAGTGTATCATTATTTAAAGCTTTTCAGGTGGGGCGGTTCAACTATTCTTCAAAGGCCGACTAAAGAATGCAATATCTCATTTTTTCAAGGAATAACTCTTTGCGAGTTTTGCGTTTTTTGGCTGCACAGATGAGTGATGAGAAACTTGGTTGCTTCTCATGCTAGGTAACCGGTTTAATCAGAGTAAGGCTATTTCGTCATGGTTTTTTGATTCAATCAGAGCTTCCTTAGTGAAGCATGGGGTAATCGTCGTCATTCAGGCGGGCGTAGACAAATTGGTCGTAATATTTTCCGTTTTTTAAGATGTTTTTTCTCAATACACCTTCCAGCTGAAAACCGCATTTTATCAGTACTTTTTGAGATCCCATGTTGTATTCGATGACATCAGCAAAAAGGCGTTTGATGCCTTGTTTTTTGAAGGCGTGTTCAGCAATGCAATTGACTGCTTGTGTGACGATACCCTGACTCCAGTACTCTTCACCAATCCAGAAGCTAATCTCAGCGCTGTCCCTGTGGACATCCCCTTGGACAAAAAAACTGACTTCCCCAATAGCCTCTTTGTTCGTGGCTATGGCAAAGCGATGTTCCGTCTCATTCTCTTTGGCATATTGAATCCATTGTCGAGCATATTCAATGGTGTAGGGGACAGGGTAGCTTTCGCGCTGGTTCACGGCAATATTGGGATTGTCTCCATGCTTGGCTAGTCCGGATGCATCGCCATAGAGCAGACTGCGGAGTGAGATTTCATTGGTTAGCTGGATGTTCATACAAACGGTTACCTCATAAATACATAATCGCTATCAAAGATGTTATCGGCAGTTAGAGTCGTCCAATTAATGAATAAGTTGTTATTAACTGGGTTATTTATGAATCAGTCATTCTGTCGGATTAATATCGCTAGATTTATTAAACCTGCCCCATTTTTTTAAAAATCGATCTTATGTCTGGCTAACTTACCACGATACAATGCTGATACTAAAAACACAGAAATTTATATAGGAAATACCTCCGGCAACACAGAATGTAACAAATTAGAGATGAGAATTAGTTTAGAATTTAATTACTTTATTTTTAATTCGTGACTTCAAAGTAGAAATAATGACCTTAATCACAGACAGCATAAAGCCTAAGAGGTAAAATACATTCATCTAAGTTTCACTTGCAGGGTGAGTTTTCG
>JAGLCE010000079.1 GCA_023146365.1 Endozoicomonadaceae bacterium | reverse complement strand
AGACTCACTGGTCGCCAAATTCATATTGCAGACCATACTGCCATTGGGCGTATAACGTGTTTCCGGATCACCGCCGAGATTACCTATCAAGATCACCTTATTAACACCACGAGCCATGTAACTCTCCCATCATTTAAAAATTCAATTACCCTTAATTTCCGAATCAAGCCCTCACTACTGCCTAATCCGACCCGCCAAACACTTTGAGCCTTGCCTATCACTACCCATGAACCACTTCATTTTTCAGCCAAGAGCGATATGGATCACGTATTATTATCCCAGACTCAGCCTATTTTCCAATTGCAAAATAACAGTATTTTTTAATGAGCCTTATATACGTCAGACCTGTCATTACGCTTAAAGTTCTATTTCATCGAACCTAAAAAACACAATTCACGATAAAAACAATCAGTTAACAAAAATTGCACTACCCAATACAATGCACGAAAATCGGTTACCATCACTGTTTTAACAATGATACTCAGCGTAGCTAACTATATCGCAGTACATCACAAAGATACCTCAAAATTCCCTTATAACTTCGCGCAACACACCATTATCTCCTATGCGCTGCTCAATTGATTTTATACCTCTGAGCTTATAACCCTGTATACCAACATGACACTCTTGGAGTTCCAAATTGCCACTGTTCAATAAGATGTCATGAAAAAGCTCTTTGTCTTCATCGCTCAATGGAGCACTAGGCACTAGGCACTAGGCTCTAGCACTTCACCATACCACTCACAGCATATAGCCAGAAGCTTGGTATCAACATCTAGCATACCGATACGATCTTTGCCACTTTTACAATTAGAAATCGGTGTCCCGCCAAGAAAATGCATCAACAACAGAAGGCGAGAAGGCATTTTATACGCTTCACCACGGTCATGATGATGGTGTTTTTTGCCCTATATTGTCCGAATCTGTCGATCAAGCTACCGGATTAGTTTACATTTTTGCCTCATTTCGACAATGTTGCGATCAATGTCCTGAGATTCATTCTCATCAGCGTTGGCTTTACTGAGCTTCATGGCCTCAATCAAATATTCATTTTTTTTCAAACACTCATCGACCCAGCCACCTGGCGAGACTATTGTATTATTTGGCTCACCAATCAACTCTTCCAACCCTTTCTGATTAAGAGAATCTGAAACGTCCCAACCACCGAGAATCCAAGACAACGATGAACTAATAGCTCCTCTACTCACTCCGAAATTGAAACACAACAGTCTAGTGGTCAGCTTAATCGTTTGACACTCTCCATTTTGATCAATGCCATCCAGCTTTATCGGCTGGTCTACAAACAGGCTGTTAAATGCCTCTATCTGATCAAGTAGCATTCTTTTTTCATTGCTTTTACTGACCGTATCCAGTCAGAGGTAAGCAGTGCCGTTGACGTACAATCAATATGTACTGACTTTTCAGGATGAGACAAAGCCTGCTGCAAAAGATCAGGATTAAGTTTTAGCACTGCCAGCAATGATTCTTTCGCACGCTCTTTACTGGTTGTATCACGACATCCCTTCAAGGCATAAGCAGAATGCTACCTAACACTTTTCTCCACCAATGAAGCTTTACTTTCTCATTCTGCATGACTTGCACGGGTTGCTCTGCATCAACAGCTTTGTGATTTGAGTCATTCACGCCACATGCGCTCATAAGCTAACCCTTGGAGATCACTATCCATCGAATCATTGGCACATTATAGTCTATGTAAAAATACCGCATGACCAACGAGCTACATTTATTTATACTGTCTGGTTACCGGTAGGGAGTGGATTTGTGGATCAGATCATTGTTCGTGGTGCAAGAACCCATAACTTGAAAAATATCAATCTCGATATTCCCAGAAATAAACTGATTGTCATCACTGGACTATCGGGCTCAGGAAAGTCATCACTCGCCTTTGATACCCTGTATGCGGAAGGCCAGCGACGCTACGTCGAGTCACTCTCAACCTACGCTCGACAATTTTTATCTATAATGGAAAAACCAGACGTAGACCATATTGCAGGATTATCACCTGCCATATCCATTGAACAAAAATCGACGAATCATAATCCCCGCTCAACCGTCGGCACCATTACCGAAGTGTACGACTATCTACGTTTGTTATTTGCCCGCGCCGGCACTCCTCGCTGTCCAAAACATCATCATCCACTGGACGCTCAGACCGTCAGCCAGATGGTTGACCACGTACTAACATTGCCGGAAGGCTCCAAACTGATGATCCTTGCCCCAGTAATACGTGACCGTAAGGGTGAGCACCTACATATTTTCAGTGAACTAAAAAGTCAGGGCTTTATTCGCGCACGAATAGACGGTATTGTCACTGACATAGACCACCCACCTACCCTGGATAAAAAACGTAAACACACCATCGAAGTGGTTATGGATCGTTTCAAGGTACGTAAGGATCTCCAGTTACGAATCGCCGAATCTTTTGAAGCGGCACTTGGCCTGACTGATGGCCTAGTTACGATCAGCTTCATGGATGACGATCAGGACGATATCGTCTTTTCCGCAAAGTATGCCTGTCCTGAATGCGGTTACAGTCTGAATGAACTTGAGCCGCGACTGTTTTCTTTCAACAATCCAGCTGGTGCATGCCCTCACTGTGATGGTTTAGGTGTTCATCAATTTTTTGATCCTAACCGGATCATTCAGCATCCAGAACTGACACTGGCTGAAGGCGCCATCCGTGGCTGGAATCGCCGCAGTGTTTACTATTTTCATATGCTAAAATCACTCGCAAAACATTACGGCTTTGATATTGACGCCCCCTTTGAGGATCTATCGGCCGCCCATCAAGAGATCATTCTGTACGGCTCTGGCACCGAGGAAATTACTTTCAGCTACCTGAATGATCGCGGAAACACCTACCATAAACAGCATCAATTTGAAGGCATCATCCCCAATTTCAAACGACGCTTCCAAGATACCGACTCTCAATCTGTCCGTGATGAGCTATCCAAATTTTTTGCGATACAGCCCTGCCCGAAGTGCAAAGGAACACGACTAAGAGAAGAGGCTCGTAATGTCTTTATTGAAGAGAATACCCTGCCGGATATCACTCGTTTACCTGTAGAAAAGTCCCTAGCTTATTTTCAAAATCTGACACTATGCGGTCAACGTGGTGAAATTGCCGACAAAATACTAACGGAAATTTCTGATCGATTAAGCTTCCTAGTCAATGTCGGCCTTAATTACTTGGCGCTTGACCGTAAAGCAGAAACGCTTTCAGGTGGTGAAGCCCAACGTATTCGATTAGCAAGTCAAATTGGAGCTGGCCTTGTTGGTGTCATGTATATTCTGGATGAGCCATCTATTGGTTTGCATCAACGGGATAATGATCGATTACTACAAACCCTGATACACCTCCGAGACCTAGGAAATACCGTCATTGTCGTTGAGCATGATGAAGATGCCATTCGTATGGCGGATTATGTCATTGATATCGGCCCCGGTGCAGGCGTGCATGGCGGCATGGTCGTTGCCCAAGGTACGCCAAACGACATAATCAATTCAGCAGACTCCCTAACGGGACAATACCTAGCAGGAACACAACAAATTGCGATTCCGACCCAACGTCACCCTTTTAATAAAAAGACGCTATTACGCCTCTTTGGATGTACAGGCAACAATCTCAAGAATGTCGATCTAGAGATTCCCGTTGGTCTTATGACCTGCGTTACCGGTGTTTCAGGTTCAGGCAAATCGACATTGATTAACAGCACACTCTATCCGATCTGTGCGCATGCACTGAATGGTGCAACAACACTCACACCATCAGCGTATCGTGACATTTCCGGTCTGGATTATTTTGATAAGTGTATTGATATTAACCAGAGTCCGATTGGGCGTACGCCCCGCTCAAACCCCGCCACCTATACTGGCATATTCACGACCATTCGTGAACTGTTTGCAGGCACACAAGAAGCAAGATCTCGGGGCTATAAGCCTGGACGGTTCAGCTTCAACGTTAAAGGAGGACGCTGTGAAGCGTGTCAGGGTGACGGCGTCATCAAGGTAGAAATGCATTTTCTGCCGGATATTTATGTTCCTTGCGATGTCTGTAAAGACAAGCGCTACAATCGGGAAACACTAGACATCCAATACAAGGGAAAAAGTATCGATGAAGTTCTGAATCTGACCATTGAGGATGCACTGATATTCTTTGATGCCATTCCAGCACTGAAACGTAAACTTCAAACTCTGATAGATGTGGGGTTATCGTATATACACCTCGGACAAAACGCGACGACTTTATCAGGTGGTGAAGCACAACGGGTTAAACTGGCCAAGGAACTGTCAAAACGGGATACCGGCAGCACCCTATACATTCTGGATGAACCTACTACAGGCCTCCATTTCCATGATATTAAGCAACTACTTCAGGTACTGCACCGGTTACGGGACCATGGAAATACCATCATTGTAATAGAACATAACCTAGATGTTATTAAAACCGCTGACTGGATTATTGATCTTGGCCCAGAAGGTGGCGACGGCGGTGGTGAAATTATCGCTACCGGAACACCCGTGGCAGTCGCATCGGTGGCGGAATCTCACACGGGTCACTTCCTTAAATCCATTCATAAAAAAGCAGTGACTGCCTGATCTTATGAAAAAAGCCAGCATCTACCGAAGGAGAGTCAACGGGACAAAGTCACCGTCAACGATATTATCTTGGTTAAAAATAGGCTCGACTACAAACGAGAAAAGTTTCTCAACTATAAAAACCTCTAATGAAGTGTAGGATGCAACGCATTTCACTGAATAAACCGTTAGATGTCTCGCACTGACGACTGAAATCCACACCACTATAAAAAATCGCAGAGATAAAAAACCGAGCTTATATGCTCGGTTTTTTATCTCTACTGGCAGTTTACTCTTCGTCGGCTACAACCTCTATAGGACGATCAACCAGCTGAACGTAGGCCATCGGTGCCTTGTCTCCGTGACGATAACCACACTTCAGGATACGAAGGTAACCCCCAGGACGACCCTTAAAATGGGGACCCAGATCAGAGAAAAGCTTGCCTACGGCAGCTTTGTTGCGAAGACGGTTAAACGCCAGACGGCGATTAGCTACGGAATCTTCCTTAGCCAAAGTGATCATTGGCTCTGCTACACGGCGCAACTCTTTTGCTTTAGGCAAAGTAGTCTTAATCATTTCATGCTCAACCAAAGACGCAGTCATATTACGTAACATCGCAATGCGATGTGAACTCGTCCGATTTAACTTTCGTCCACTTTTACGGTGACGCATAACTCTAATTCCTTACCAATTGCCTAGCATTCAAACTTAAAAAGCCTCTCCATCGTTTTTAATGCTGGCCGGCGGCCAGTAATCTAAACGCATACCCAGACTCAAACCGCGAGATGCCAGCACGTCTTTGATTTCGGTGAGTGACTTTTTGCCTAAATTCGGGGTCTTGAGCAACTCTACTTCGGTACGCTGAGTCAGGTCACCGATATAATAGATACTCTCTGCTTTCAGGCAGTTCGCACTGCGCACAGTCAGTTCGAGATCATCGACAGGGCGAAGAAGAACAGGATCAATTTCGTTTTCCTTACTCTCTTGCTCAGGTTCTGCATCACCGTCCAAGTCTACAAACACCACTAGCTGCTGCTGGAGAATTGTAGCAGCACTGCGAATCGCTTCATCTGGATCAAGCGTTCCGTCGGTTTCAAGATAAATCACGAGCTTATCGAGATTAATACGTTGCTCCACACGTGCGTTTTCTACCACGTAGGAAACGAGATGAACAGGGCTATAGGTGGCATCCAGATGCAAACGTCCTATTGAGCGACTCTCATCATCTTCTGAACGACGTGAATCAGCAGTTTCATAACCACGACCACGACGCACCTTAATCTTCATATTAAAATCAGATTTTTCGCCGAGATGAGCAATAACGTGAGCCTGGTTCAAAATCTCAACATCGTGATCTAGCAAAATATCAGCAGCCGTTACTACACATTCTCCCTTTTTATTTAAAGTCAACACCGCTTCGTCACGACCTTCCATACGAATCGCAAGACCTTTCAGATTCAGCAAAATATCAATGACATCTTCCTGTACGCCTTCAACAGTGCTGTATTCGTGCTGTACACCATCGATTTCCGCTTCAACAACGGCACAACCAGACATTGAAGAGAGAAGGATACGACGAAGCGCATTGCCCAGAGTATGACCAAAACCACGCTCAAGAGGCTCAAGCGTAACTTTCGCTCGAGTTGGGCTAATTTCCTCGACATCGATATGCCGAGGAGTAAGAAATTCTGTAGCCGAGTTTTGCATGGATGAACACCCCACCTAGTTATCTATTCCTTACTTAGAGTACAACTCGACAATCAAGTTCTCATTAATTTCAGCCGAAAGATCGCTTCGATCTGGCATTACCTTGAAGATGCCTTCTTTTTTCTTGGCATCCACCTCCACCCACATCGGGAAACCACGTTGTGAAGCCAGATCCAAAGCCGCTCCAATACGCAACTGGTTCTGGGACTTTTCACGAATGGCCACGACATCACCAGTCTTTATTTTATAAGAAGGAATATTAACCGCTCGGCCATTAACCGTGACAGCTTTGTGAC
This sequence comes from Endozoicomonadaceae bacterium, assembly GCA_023146365.1. Lineage (GTDB taxonomy): Bacteria > Pseudomonadota > Gammaproteobacteria > Pseudomonadales > Endozoicomonadaceae > Kistimonas. The sequence continues at coordinate 29,835 of JAGLCE010000079.1, read as the reverse complement.
CAACTAGCTGACGCGATTCTGCACGGGTAGAGCCGAACCCCATACGGTAAACAACGTTATCAAGGCGGCATTCAAGGAGTTGCAACAGATTGGAACCTGTGGCACCTTTGATGCGATCCGCTTCTTTATAATAGCCACGAAACTGCTTTTCCAGTACACCGTAAATACGACGAACTTTCTGTTTCTCACGTAATTGAACACCATAATCGGACAAACGACCTTGTCGCTGACCGTGCTGGCCCGGAATGACTTCAGCACGGCATTTTGCCTCAAATGGACGAACGCCGCTCTTCAAAAAAAGGTCTGTGCCCTCACGACGAGACAGCTTACACTTAGGACCTGTATATCTAGCCATTTATCGTGACTCCTGCTTATACTCGACGCTTCTTGGGCGGACGGCAACCATTATGAGGTATGGAAGTAACGTCAGTGATGTTAGTAATCTTGTAGCCGCAAGCATTAAGCGCACGAACAGCAGATTCACGACCTGGACCAGGCCCTTTAACACAGACGTCCAAATTCTTCAGACCGTATTCAGCAGCCACACGACCGGCACGTTCAGCAGCAACCTGCGCTGCAAAAGGCGTACTCTTACGGGAACCACGGAAGCCAGAGCCACCGGCAGTTGCCCAAGTCAGGGTGTTGCCCTGGCGATCGGTAATGGTCACGATTGTGTTGTTAAAAGAAGCGTGAACATGTGCTACTCCATCCACCACCGTCTTTTTAACCTTCTTCCGTGAACGAGAACCTGGCTTTGCCATATCAGAAATTATCCTGTGTCAAGACAACTGGTTTAACCAGCGTATTACTTACGGATCGGCTTACGTGGACCTTTACAGGTACGCGCATTAGTTTTAGTGCGCTGGCCACGAAGCGGAAGGTTACGACGGTGACGCAAGCCGCGGTAGCAGCCTAAATCCATCAGTCGCTTGATGTTCATATTGATTTCACGGCGTAAATCACCTTCGACGGTAAAGTTACCGACTTCGGTACGCAGCTTTTCAACGTCTGCCTCACTCAGCTGACCCATTTTGGCGTTAGGCTTGATGCCTGCCGCTTGACAGATCTTTAAAGCAGTCTGGCGACCTACGCCATAAACATAGGTCAGAGAGATAACAGTATGCTTGTTATCCGGAACATTGACGCCTGCAATACGGGCCATTCAATAGTCTCCGCTATTAAGGTTTATCGCCTGGTTCAATGCGAAGAGAAAACCTTAGCCCGAAAACGGCTAAGGATACATTTCGCACGAAAAAAAATCAACCGACTGATCGGATAAGATCAGGCGGAGAGTGATTTAAAATCCAAAAAACTCAGCCTTGACGCTGTTTGTGTCGAGGTTCTACACTACAAATCACCCGAACGGTACCCCTACGCTTGATCAGCTTGCAATTACGGCACATCTTTTTCACAGAAGCACGTACTTTCATTATATTCTCCACTACCAGCAGAGTTATAGGCGATCAGCTCAATAAGTGCTACCTGCACCATAACCCTTAAGATTAGCTTTCTTCATCAGCGACTCATACTGATGCGACATCAAATGTGATTGAATCTGGGACATAGTGTCCATGACCACAACCACGACAATCAGCAACGATGTGCCACCCAAATAGAAAGGCACATTGGCCCACACCACCAAAAACTGAGGCAACAGACACACGACTGTCATATAAATTGCACCAACCATGGTAAGACGGGTCAGCACACCATCAATGTAGCGAGCTGAATGCTCACCAGGCCGAATACCTGGGATAAAGGCACCAGACTTCTTCAGATTGTCTGCTACATCCTTTGGATTGAACACCAAAGCAGTATAGAAGAAACAGAAGAAGACGATACCAAACGAGAATAGGATGATGTTCAGCGGCTGCCCAGGACCAAGCGACAAGGCTATATCCTGAAGCCAGTCCCAACCATCGCCCTGACCAAACCACTGCGCAATCGATGCAGGAAACAGCAATATGCTGGAAGCAAATATGGCAGGGATAACACCTGCCATATTGACTTTAAGCGGCAGATGACTGCTCTGAGCAGCATACATTTTACGACCCTGCTGTCGCTTAGCATAATTGACTGTGATTCGACGCTGACCACGCTCAACGAATACCACTCCAGCAATAATAGCAACAGCAAAAGCACCTATCATCAATAAAACCAGAATATTGATATCGCCTTGTCGCGCAGACTCAAACGACTGCCCAATCGCACCAGGCAACCCGGCAACAATACCTGCAAAAATCAGAATTGAAATACCGTTGCCGATGCCACGCTCAGTAACCTGTTCACCAAGCCACATCATAAACACAGCGCCAGTCACAAACGTAGTGATAGCAACAAAGTAGAATCCGAAATCAGCAGAAAAAGAGACACCCTGATTCGCCAGGCCTACCGTCATACCAGTACCCTGAACAAGCGCCAGAATCACGGTAGCATAGCGGGTGTACTGACTAATTGTTCGACGCCCGTTTTCACCTTCCTTTTTCAACTGCTCAAGCTGAGTGCTTACCACCGTCATCAATTGCATGATAATCGATGCAGAAATGTAGGGCATGATCCCCAGTGCCAAAACCGACATTCTCTCCAGCGCACCACCTGAGAACATATTGAAGAGACTGAGAATAGTCCCTTCGTTTTGACTGAACAATTGAGCCAGCCGTTCCGGATTAATACCAGGAACGGGGATGTGTGCCCCGATCCGATACACCAGTATAGCCAGCAAAACATACAGAACGCGAGATTTCAGTTCACCTAATCCGCCATGATTTCCAACAGGTAACGTCTTCGCCATTTAGTCCTCAACTTTCCCGCCAACTGCTTCAATAGCGACACGAGCACCTTTAGTGACACCCAGCCCCCTAATGGTCACAGCCTTACTTAGCTTGCCAGACAAAATCACCTTAGCACGCAAAATGTTACCAGCAATCAAATTTGCAGCCTTCAGCGCTGCAATATCAATTACGTCAACGTTTACGGACGCCAATTCAGCGATACGGATTTCTGCAGTATGACGAGCCATACGAGAACTGAAGCCATACTTCGGAAGACGACGCTGCAGAGGCTGCTGACCACCTTCAAAGCCAGGTTTCACTGAACCACCAGAACGAGCCTTAAGACCTTTATGGCCACGGCCACAGGTTTTACCCAATCCACTACCAATACCACGACCGACGCGCTTGCCAGATTTCCGGCTACCTTCAGCCGGAGATAGAGAATTCAGTCGCATGTTATTCTCCTTTCACACGAACCAAGTAGTTAACCTTGTTGATCATGCCACGTACCGCCCGAGTATCCTCAACTTCAACCGTATGATTAATGCGACGAAGACCCAGACCACGAACGCAAGCCTTGTGATTTTTCAGATGACCACTAGTACTTTTGACAAGGGTCACACTGATCATTTTATCTGCCATGATCTACCTCACAGAATATCTTCAAGGGCCTTGCCACGTTTGGCAGCCACACCCTCTGGAGAGCGCATGTCACGCAGACCCTTATAGGTCGCCTGAACAACATTCACAGGATTTGTGGAACCATAACACTTGGCCAGAACGTTTTGAACACCAGCGACTTCAAGAACGGCACGCATTGCACCACCTGCGATAACACCGGTACCCTCAGAAGCAGGTTGCATAAAGATCTTGGACGCACCATGACGAGCCTTTGACGGATACTGAATGGTAGAACCATTAAGATCCACCTGAATCATGTTACAGCGAGCAGCTTCCATAGCCTTCTGAATAGCAACTGGCACCTCACGCGCCTTGCCGCGACCAAAACCAACCTTACCTTTACCATCACCAACTACTGTCAAAGCGGTGAAACCGAAAATACGGCCACCCTTGACCACCTTAGCGACGCGATTCACTTGAACCAACTTTTCGATAAGGCCTTCGTCTTTACTTTTCCTATCGTCTTTTGCCATGACTCCCACCCTTTAGAATTCCAGTCCGCTTTCACGGGCTGCGTTGGCAAGAGCCTTAACACGACCGTGATACTTGAAGCCGGAGCGATCAAAAGCCACCCGAGTGATACCGACCGCCTTGGCACGCTCAGCGATGAGAGCACCGATTTTTTTTGCAGCTTCAGCATTACCAGTCGCATCACCACGCAGCTCTTTCTCTACAGTAGAAGCCGCTGCCAGAACCTTGTCACCATCAGGTGCAATAATCTGGGCATAAATATGACGCGGAGTACGGGTTACGGTCAGGCGATTAACCCTAAGCTCCCGCATCTTCATCCGCGCACGACGAGCGCGACGCAGACGAGTAATTTTTTTGTCGTTCATGATGTCACCCTACCTTACTTTTTCTTGGCTTCTTTACGACGAACACGTTCGTTAGTGTAACGAACACCCTTACCCTTATAGGGTTCAGGACGTCTGAAGTTACGAATCTCGGCGGCCACCTGTCCAACCAGCTGCTTATCGATACCCTTGATAACGATATCAGTCTGGCTAGGCATTTCAGCAGTGACACCATCCGGTAGAGCATAGACAACTTGGTGGGAGTAACCGAGAGACAGATTCAGAGTTTTACCCTGAAGCTGCGCACGATAACCAACACCAACCAACTTCAGATTTTTGGTAAAGCCTGCGCTGACACCAGCCACCATGTTGTTCACCAGCGCCCGAATTGTGCCAGACATGGCTCGTGACAACTTGCTACCATCACGAGTTCCAAACGTCAGGACGTTTGCTTCCTGCTTTACCTCAACAGCCATATGAATATTAATATCCAACTGACCCATACCACCTTTGACAGCAATATGCTGACCAGCCAGTTTAACTTCCACACCAGCAGGGATTTCAACTGGACTCTTTGCGACACGAGACATATCAGCCCTCCCTCAAAATACAGTACAGAGCACTTCACCACCAACACCCGCAGCACGGGCAGTACGATCAGTCATCACACCCTTGCTAGTGGATACGATGGAAATACCCAAGCCGCCATTAACTTTCGGTAGCTCACCTGTAGCTGCATAATTACGCAGACCAGGACGACTCACACGCTTCAGCTCTTCAATGACTGGCTTGCCATCAAAGTACTTCAACCCAATGCAGAGCTGAGACTTGGCTTCACTTTCAACTTCAACTTTAAAGTCTTCGATGTAACCTTCGTTTTTCAATACTTCTGCAACGGCAGCCTTAATTTTGGAAGCTGGCATGCTAACAGACGCACGCTCTGCCATTTGGGCATTACGGATTCGAGTTAGCATATCAGCTAACGGGTCCTGCATACTCATTTTTTCACTCTCCTAGGTCAGCGCACTTACCAACTGGCTTTGGTCAGACCGGGAACATCACCACGCATCGCTGCTTCACGCAGCTTGATACGACTGAGGCCAAACTTACGCATGTAAGCGTGAGGGCGACCGGTCTGACGGCAGCGGTTGCGCAAACGCGCAGGGCTTGCATTGCGCGGCAATTTCTGTAGGGCGATCTGTGCATCCCAACGCTCTTCTTCACTCAGATTCACGTTGACAGAAGCAGCCTTAAGCTCGGCGCGCTTTTTAGCATATTTCGCGACTACTTTCTGACGCTTCAGTTCGCGCTGTTTCATGGATGTTTTAGCCATCAGCGTAGCTTCCTCTCGTCTTGGTTAACTAGCCACGGAATGGAAAGTTGAACGCTTTAAGCAGCGCACGTCCTTCGTCGTCAGTCTTGGCAGTCGTTGTGAAAGTGATATCCAGACCACGAAGCGTATCGATTTTATCGTAATCGATTTCCGGGAAGATAATTTGCTCTTTCACACCCATACTGTAGTTACCGCGACCATCAAAAGACTTGCCATTCATGCCACGAAAGTCGCGAACACGAGGAAGTGCGATATCAACCAAACGTTGCAGGAACTCATACATGCGATTACTACGCAGAGTAACCTTGACACCAATTGGCCAGCCTTCGCGAATTTTAAAACCCGCCACCGAATTGCGGGCATAAGTCACAATAGGCTTCTGACCAGCAATTTTTATCATATCAGCCAGAGCGTGCTCGATGATCTTTTTATCACCGACCGCTTCACCGACACCCATGTTTAAGGTGATTTTAGTGAGACGCGGCACTTCGTTCACGTTCTTTAAACCCAGCTCTTCTTGCAGCTTAGGCACGACCGTTTCTCGGTAAACTTTTCTCAGTTCAGCCATTTTACCGGACCTCACGCATCAACCGGATTACCATTAGACTTGAATATGCGTCGCTTCTTTCCTTCCTCAAAGAAGGAGAAGCCGACACGATCAGCCTTTTGGGTCTCGGAGTTCCAGATAGCAACGTTGGAAGCTTGAATAGCAGCTTCCTTTTCTACGATGCCGCCAGGCTGGCCCAACATAGGATTGGGCTTTTGGTGCTTCTTGACCATGTTGATGCCTGAAACCAACAGACGACCATCAACGGCCACTCTCATCACCTTGCCGCGCTTGCCTTTATCTCTGCCAGCAATTACGACAATTTCATCATCACGACGAATTTTTTTCACAGCCGCTCCCCCCTTACAGCACTTCTGGTGCAAGTGAGACAATCTTCATGAAATGCTCACCACGCAACTCGCGAGTCACGGGCCCGAAGATACGGGTTCCGATCGGCTGCTGGTTGGCGTTCAGAAGAACCGCTGCGTTACCGTCAAAACGGATCACTGATCCATCAGGACGACGAACGCCTTTTCTAGTACGAACGACCACGGCATTCATCACTTGCCCCTTCTTTACCTTGCCACGCGGAATGGCTTCTTTCACAGCGACTTTAATAACGTCACCAATGCAAGCATAACGGCGGTGCGAGCCACCCAACACTTTAATGCACTGAACACGACGGGCACCGCTATTATCCGCTACGTCGAGTACTGTCTCTGTCTGAATCATTACCTTCTCCCCAAACTGCAGACCCAAAGCCAGCCCTAAAGGCCGGTATAGCCTTAGATTTGAGTTGCACGCTCAACAATGGAAACTAGCTCAAAAGACTTAGTCTTTGACTGAGGACGAGTCTCCTTGATAGTAACGACATCACCCATATTGCAATCGTTACTTTCATCATGTGCGTGCAGTTTAGTGGATCGCTTTATGATTTTACCATAAAGCGGATGCTTTACACGGCGCTCAATGAGGACGGTGACGGTCTTGTCCATTTTGTTACTCACAACCTTACCGGTCAGAGTACGGACCTTGCTATCTTCGGCCATCTTATTCACCTGCCTTCGCATTCAGAACCGTCTTAATGCGGGCGATATCCCGCTTGGTCTGCTTTAGAAGATGAGTCTGCTTCAGCTGACCCGTTGCCTTCTGCATGCGATAGTTAAACTGATCGCGCAGCAGAGTGATGAGCTCATCGTTCAGCTCATCGGCCGTTTTTTCACACAATTCTGCAGCTTTCATTACATAATTCCCCGCTTGACGAAGGAGGTTTTTACCGGCAATTTGGCAGCGGCCAAAGCAAATGCCTCACGCGCCAACTCTTCGGATACACCTTCCATCTCATACAGGACAAAACCAGGTTGAATCAGACAGACCCAGTACTCAACCGCACCTTTACCTTTGCCCATACGAACTTCAAGAGGCTTCTTACTGATGGGTTTATCAGGGAAGATGCGAATCCAAATTTTACCAGCACGCTTAACATGACGAGTCATCGCACGACGAGCTGCTTCAATCTGACGAGCCGTTATACGACCACGGCCGATTGACTTCAATGCATATTCGCCAAAGCTGACCTTGGCGCCACGCTGAGCCAGGCCGCGGTTACGGCCTTTCTGCATCTTGCGATACTTGGTACGCTTAGGTTGGAGCATCGTTATTACTCCTCACTTATCTGCTGGCTTGCGACGTGGACGCCGAGCGGGTTTCTTCTGCTCTTTCTCTTCTTCACGAACGCCGCCAATGACTTCGCCCTTGAAGATCCAGACCTTAACACCGATCACACCATAAGTAGTGAGCGCCTCAAATGCGGCATAATCAATATCAGCACGCAAGGTATGCAGAGGCACACGGCCTTCGCGATACCATTCAATCCGCGCAATTTCAGCACCTCCAAGACGGCCTGAAACCTGAACACGAATACCCTTTGAACCCAAGCGCATGGTGCTCTGCACCGCACGCTTCATGGCGCGACGAAACATAACACGACGCTCCAACTGGCCAGCAATACCTTGCGCTACCAGATGAGCATCAAGCTCAGGCTTGCGTATCTCTTCAATGTTGATGCGCACAGGCACAGACATCATTTTGCTCAGTTCCTGACGCAGATACTCAACATCTTCACCCTTCTTGCCAATCACAATACCGGGACGAGCAGTGTGAATAGTCACACTCGCATTTTGCGCAGGACGCTGAATCTCAATACGACTGACAGACGCACTCTTCAGCTTCTTCTGAAGATATTCACGCACTCTCAAATCAGCGTTCAAGTTGTCAGCGTAAGCGCGGCCTTCGGCATACCACACAGACGTGTGATTTTTAACGATGCCCAAGCGAATACCTGTTGGATGTACTTTCTGACCCATCTGATTATACCTCAGCAACCTTGACAGTGATATGGCAAGTCCGCTTTAGAATACGATCAGCACGGCCCTTCGCCCGAGGTTTGATGCGCTTCATGGTCATGCCTTCGTTAACGCAGGCGCTGGATATCTTCAATTCGTCGATATCCAATCCTTCGTTGTGTTCCGCATTAGCGATCGCGGATTCCAAGACTTTCTTGACCAGTACAGCAGTTTTTTTGTTACTGTAGGTCAGGATGTCCAGCGCTTCAGCCACCCCTTTGCCGCGAACAAGGTCAACGACCAAGCGAGCTTTCTGGGCAGAAATGCGAGCGCCTTTGTGCATAGCAGCTACTTCTTTCATCTCTCATCCCTTAATTAACGCTTCTTGGCCTTCTTGTTCGCTGCGTGACCACGATAGGTACGCGTTGCGGCAAATTCACCCAGTTTGTGACCCACCATCTCTTCGGACACATAGACGGGGACATGCAAACGACCATTGTGAACAGCTAAGGTCAGACCAACCATTTGCGGAATAATCATGGAACGACGCGACCAAGTTTTGATCGGACGCTTGTTTCCAGACTCCACCGCGTCCTCCACCCTCTTTAACAGGTGCAGGTCAATAAAAGGACCTTTTTTAAGTGAACGTGGCACTGTCGTATCCTCTCTCAGTTACCGGCGGCGACGAACAATAAACTTATCAGTACGCTTATTCGAGCGAGTCTTCCGACCCTTAGTGGGCAGACCCCACGGAGTCACTGGGTGACGACCACCAGAAGTACGACCTTCACCACCACCGTGCGGATGATCTACCGGGTTCATAGCAACACCACGAACGGCCGGACGAACACCACGCCAGCGATTGGCACCAGCCTTACCCAATGAACGCAGGCTATGCTCGCTATTGGAGACCTCTCCGAGAGTCGCACGACAGTCAGCCTGAACCTTACGCATTTCGCCGGAACGCAGACGCAGGGTGACATAAGCACCATCACGAGCAACCAGCTGAGAAGACGTGCCCGCAGAACGCATCATCTGCGCCCCTTTACCAGGCTTCAACTCAACACAGTGAATCACAGAGCCCAGCGGAATGTTACGCAGAGGCAATGTATTACCCACTTGAATCGGTGCATCCACCCCAGAGAACAGCTTATCACCAGCCTTTACACCTTTGGGAGCGATAATGTAACGACGCTCACCGTCCAGATACTTCAACAGGGCTATGTTTGCCGTACGATTAGGATCATACTCCAAGCGCTCAACAATCGCAGGAATACTATCTTTATTACGACGGAAATCAATCACACGGTAGTGCTGCTTATGACCACCACCTCTATGACGGACTGTAATACGACCGTTATTATTACGACCACCTGTCTTACTTTTCTTCTCTAACAACGCAGCAAAAGGTTTCCCCTTGTGCAGATCAGGGTTAACAACCTTGACTACAAAGCGGCGCCCAGGAGAAGTGGGTTTACACTTAACAATAGCCATCTGTCGACCTCCTCTTACTCAGCGTCCGTAAAGTCAATTTCCTGACCTGCGTCAAGAGCAACATACGCTTTTTTCCAATCTGAACGCTTACCCATACCTCGCGCAGTGCGCTTGATCTTGCCCTTCACATTAACAGTGCAAACAGACTTGACCTTTACCTCAAACAACTGCTCAACAGCATTTTTAATTTCAAGCTTTGCAGCATCTTTAACCACCTTAAAAACGTACTGATTACGCTCTTCAGCGACCACTGAAGCCTTCTCGGAAATGTGAGGCCCAAGCAGCACCTTTAACAGACGTTCCTGATTCATCCCAGCATCTCCTCGAACATCTTCACGGCTGCCACAGTCATGACCACTTTTTCATGAGCAACCAAACTTACCGGATCTACACCCAGCACATCACGAACATCGACGTGATGAATATTACGCGCAGACAAGTATAGATTTACATCAATCTCTTCAGATACAAACAGTGCACTGTCGGTTTTCAGCTCTTTCAGTTTAGCAACCATCTGCTTAGTCTTCGGTGCTTCCAGTTTCAGGCTTTCAACGACAATCAGACGATCCTGACGAAGCAACTCAGACAGAATAGAACGCAATGCACCACGGTACATTTTACGGTTCAACTTCTGGGAGTGATCCTGAGGACGAGCAGCAAATGTAGCACCGCCCCCGCGCCAGATTGGGCTACGAATAGTACCAGCACGCGCACGACCAGTACCCTTCTGACGCCAAGGCTTACGACCACCACCTCTAACATCACTGCGTGTCTTCTGCTGTTTGGTACCCTGACGACCGCCAGCCAAAAAAGCCACAACCGCCTGATGAATCAGTGGCTCATTGAATTCAACACCAAAAGTTGCATCAGAAACCTGCAAAGCGCCCGAGCCCATTACATTCAAATCCATACTTCAAACTCCCTCAGGCTGCGGAGCCAACTTTGACAGCAGGCTTGATAACAACATCAGCACCAGTAGCACCTGGCACAGCACCCTTAATAAGCAGAAGGTTACGCTCTTTGTCCACACGAACGATCTCCAGTGACTGAACTGTCACGCGCGCATCGCCCATGTGGCCCGCCATTTTCTTGCCCTTGAAAACGCGCCCTGGCGTCTGACACTGGCCAATGGAACCCGACGCACGGTGAGATAGCGAGTTACCATGAGTGGCATCCTGCATATGGAAATTCCAGCGCTTAATCACCCCCTGGAACCCCTTACCTTTTGAACGTCCAGTAACATCAACCTTCTGACCCGCCTCAAACATGGAAACGGACAGAACATCACCAACATTCAGCTCAGATTCTTCAGACGTACGGAACTCGAACAGACCTGCGCCAGCTTCAACTCCCGCTTTGGCGTAGTGGCCGGCCATTGGTTTGTTCAGATGAGAGGCTTTCTTGGTACCGGCTGCAACCTGAATAGCACTGTAACCATCATTTTTGACTGAACGAACCTGAGCAATACGATTAGGAACAACTTCAACGACTGTCACCGGCAAAGAAGCACCGTCTTCGGTGAAAACACGGGTCATACCGCACTTCTTTCCGACCAGTCCGAGACGCAACTTCTTGTCGTCAGCTTGACTTGGCATGATTTACCTCATTTTGTGTACGGGGCTATTACCCGCTATGGCCGCCCATCTCAAAGCGTTACACACGACGAAATACGCAGAACGCACACTCGTCAACGATTAGCCGAGGCTAATTTGAACTTCAACACCCGCAGCAAGATCCAACTTCATCAACGCATCAACCGTTTTGTCAGTCGGCCCGACAACATCTAACATGCGCTTATGCGTACGGATTTCATACTGATCACGAGCATCTTTATTAACATGCGGAGACGTCAGTACGGTAAAACGCTCCTTGCGGGTAGGCAAGGGGATGGGGCCTCTAATCTGAGCGCCTGTACGCTTAGCAGTTTCCACAATTTCTTGTGTGGATTGATCAATCAGGCGATGGTCAAAAGACTTAAGTCGAATTCGAATTTGTTGAGCTTTAGACTGCTGACTCATCTTCTTGGCCTAATAATATTTAAAGAACAATGCCTGCCCCATCTTTCGCAAACAGGCATGAAGGAATTCAGGATTCTACGTCCCGTTAACACCGATGTCAATACTACTAACAATATTTTATATAATAAAGCCTCAGACTTGAGTCCGAGGCTATTGGCTTTACCGCAATAAGGTTAGATCGATATCACTCAATAATTTTGGCAACCACACCGGCACCCACCGTACGGCCACCTTCACGAATCGCAAAACGCAAACTCTCTTCCATAGCAATAGGCGCAATCAAAGTCACCGTCATCTGAACGTTGTCGCCAGGCATTACCATCTCAACACCGTCCGGCAGCTCTACAGAGCCAGTCACGTCAGTAGTGCGGAAGTAAAACTGGGGACGGTAACCTTTAAAGAACGGAGTATGGCGACCACCTTCCTCTTTAGACAAAACATAAATTTCCGACGTGAATTGAGTATGAGGCGTGATGGAACCGGGCTTCGCCAAAACCTGACCACGCTCTACTTCCTCACGCTTGGTACCACGCAGAAGACAGCCAACGTTTTCACCTGCACGACCTTCATCTAGCAACTTACGGAACATCTCTACGCCGGTAACAATGGTCTTAGTGGTCTCCTTGATACCGATAATCGAGATCTCCTCACCCACCTTGACAATCCCACGTTCAACACGACCGGTAACCACCGTACCACGACCAGCGATGGAGAATACGTCTTCAATCGGCATCAGAAAAGGCTGGTCGATTGCACGCTCAGGTACAGGAATGTACTCGTCCAGAGTCTCTACCAACTTCCTGACAGCAGTAGTGCCCATTTCGTTGGAATCCTCACCATTCAGAGCCATCAGCGCAGAACCGATAATGATCGGAGTGTCATCACCCGGAAACTCGTAAGCGTCCAGCAGCTCACGAACCTCCATTTCTACCAGCTCCAACAGCTCTTCATCGTCAACCATATCAGCCTTGTTCAGAAAGACAACGATGTAAGGAACACCCACCTGTCGAGCGAGCAGGATGTGCTCACGGGTCTGAGGCATGGGGCCATCAGCGGCGGAACAAACCAAGATGGCGCCATCCATCTGAGCAGCACCAGTGATCATGTTCTTGACGTAGTCAGCATGTCCTGGACAATCGACATGCGCATAGTGACGCATCGGAGAGTCGTACTCAACGTGCGCAGTAGAGATGGTAATACCACGCTCACGCTCTTCAGGGGCGTTATCGATCTGGTCGAAAGCTTTCATTTCGCCACCCCAGACTTCTGAACATACGCGGGTCAGAGCTGCGGTCAGAGTGGTTTTACCGTGATCAACATGACCAATGGTGCCGACGTTTACGTGCGGCTTCTTACGTTCAAACTTTGCCTTTGCCATTTTAACTTACCTTAATCGGATCAATAAATTACAGTTAACCTCGGCCATTCTTGATCACCGCTGCAGCAACGCTCGCAGGCGTCTCGGCATATTCGGAGAACTCCATGACGTATGTCGCACGACCCTGTGTAGCAGAGCGAAGATCTGTGGCATAACCGAACATCTCAGCCAGAGGCACCTGAGCACGGATAATTTTGCCAGAAGTACCGTCTTCCATACCCTGAACAATACCGCGACGACGATTCAGATCACCCATAACATCCCCCATATAATCTTCGGGCGTGACAACCTCAACAGCCATCACCGGCTCCATCAAAACGGGCTGAGCCTGAGGAGCGTATTTCTTCAGAGCCTGAGATGCGGCGATTTTAAACGCCATCTCGTTGGAGTCAACCTCATGAAAGGATCCGTCATACAGACGCGCTTTTAGACCCAGCAACGGATAGCCAGCAATAACACCGTTCTGCATCTGCTCTTCGATACCTTTCTGGACAGCAGGAATGTATTCCTTGGGAATAGTGCCACCAACGATTTCATTGACGAATACCAGACCTTCTTCGCCGCTATCAGCCGGAGCAAACTCAATCACAACGTGGCCATACTGACCACGACCACCAGATTGCTTGGCAAACTTATGGTTAGCAACAACACTGGCCTTGAGCTTTTCTCGGTAAGACACCTGTGGCTTACCGATGTTCGCCTCGACATTAAACTCACGACGCATACGGTCAACGAGCACATCAAGGTGCAACTCACCCATACCGGAGATAATGGTCTGACCGGTCTCTTCATCGGTCTTGACACGAAAAGAGGGATCTTCCTGAGCCAACTTACCTAGAGCGACACCCATCCTCTCTTGATCAGCCTTGGATTTTGGCTCAACAGCTACCGAAATGACCGGTTCTGGAAACTCCATACGCTCCAAAGTAATCGGATGCTTAGGATCACACAGGGTTTCACCCGTGGTCACGTCCTTCATGCCGATCAAAGCAACGATATCGCCCGCCAAGGCTTCCTTGAGCTCTTCTCGATTATTGGCGTGCATCTGCACCATACGACCGATACGCTCTTTCTTCATTTTGATAGAACTGATAACCGACTGACCAGAAACAGCAACACCCGAGTACACACGAGCAAATGTCAGAGTACCAACAAACGGGTCAGTAGCAATTTTGAACGCCAACGCAGCAAAAGGAGCATCATCATCAGCAACACGCCGTTCCATGATCTGATTGCCTTCAGCGTCTTCACCGACAGAACCCTCAATAGCCTTAACTTCCAACGGAGAAGGCATATAATCAATAACCGCATCAAGAACGGCCTGAACGCCCTTGTTTTTAAATGCTGAGCCGCCGAAAACAGGGATAATTTCATTAGCCAGAGTCCGCTTACGAATGCCTGACTTGATCTCTTCCTCAGAAAGCTCGATACCTTCCAAGTACTTTTCCATCATCTCTTCGGAAGCTTCAGCCGCCGCTTCAATCAAGAATTCGCGCATTTCAAGACAGACGCTTTTCATATCTTCCGAAATGTCATCATACTGAAAGCTCATACCTTGGTCTTCTTCACTCCACAGAATGGATTTCATCTTGACCAGATCGACAACGCCCTTAAATTCATCCTCAGCACCGATTGTCATCTGCATCGGTACTGCGCAGGCACCCAAGCGCTCACGTAGCTGACTAATCACCATGCCGTAATCGGCACCGGTACGATCCATTTTGTTAACAAACACCATGCGCGGCACTTCGTATTTGTTCGCTTGACGCCATACCGTTTCAGTTTGAGGTTGAACACCAGAGGAGCCACACAGCACAACCACTGCACCATCCAAAACGCGCAGCGAACGTTCTACTTCGATCGTGAAGTCAACGTGTCCTGGCGTATCAATAATGTTGATACGGTGTTCATCAAACTGAGCATCCATACCACTCCAAAAACAGGTAGTAGCGGCAGAAGTAATGGTAATACCACGCTCCTGCTCTTGCTCCATCCAGTCCATAGTAGCAGCGCCATCGTGTACTTCACCGATTTTATGGCTCAAACCGGTGTAGAACAGAACCCGCTCAGTAGTAGTGGTCTTACCCGCGTCAACGTGGGCGCAGATACCAATATTGCGGTATCGACTAATCGGGGTTTTACGAGCCACGACACAATCCTCTGTATTATTTTAGAAACGGTAGTGAGAGAACGCTTTGTTGGCTTCAGCCATACGATGCACGTCTTCTCGCCTTTTGACCGCTCCACCCTTGTTGTCTGCTGCATCAGCCAGTTCACCTGCCAAACGCAGATCCATAGATTTTTCACCACGCTTACGAGCAGCATCTACCAGCCAGCGCATGGCCAGCGCAGAACGACGCACAGGACGAACCTCTACAGGCACTTGGTAAGTAGCCCCCCCTACACGACGAGACCTAACCTCAACCACAGGCGCAACAGACTCCAAAGCAGCCTCGAATACCTCAAAAGGATCCTTATTGGTACGCTCTCGGATACTATCCAGTGCACCGTACACGATACGCTCAGCGACAGACTTCTTACCGCAGACCATCACGTGATTAATAAACTTGGTCAGTACTTTGTTACCAAACTTCGGATCAGGCAACACATCACGTTTCGCTACAACTCTTCTTCTAGGCATTGATAAGTCCTCAAACTTGGTCTTCAGGTTGTTTCGAGATCAGGCTTCGACTCGACCTTACTCTTATCAACCAGATATTCTGATTAACAGATAAAACTAAGACAACTGTTTAGACAATTAATTCCCCTAAACAGAGAAAACTCAGGACTTTGGCTTCTTAGTGCCGTACTTGGAACGACTCTGTTTACGATCGTTAACGCCCTGAGTATCAAGTGTACCGCGAACCGTGTGATAACGAACACCTGGCAAATCTTTTACACGACCGCCACGAATAAGAACAACGCTATGCTCCTGTAGGTTGTGACCTTCACCACCAATATAGGAAGTCACCTCAAAGCCGTTGGTCAGGCGCACACGACAAACTTTACGTAGAGCTGAGTTAGGCTTCTTAGGAGTCGTAGTATAGACACGAGTGCATACGCCGCGACGTTGCGGGCAACTCTGCAGAGCAGGCACGCCTGTCTTTCTGACCTTGCGCTTGCGCGGCTTGCGAACCAACTGGTTGATAGTAGCCATATTAAGCAATTTCTCCGAAGTTTCTAAATACAAAGAGACTACGACACCCAACGGATCAAGTATCGCAACCGGATGCCTGACCAGCAAATACTAATCAGACACAGGCTCTCACCAGCAGACTGGAAAAACCTTCGCCCTAAGACCGCCTTGACAAGAGGCGAAGCTAGGACACACTAAAAGTGTGGCGAATTTTAAATAGCCTAGTCGCCTGCGTCAAGAAATGCGACAAGGTTTAACATCAGAAGAAACGCTGACAAACACGCATAAGCACAGTTAATCATCCAACAAACACTATAAATTGGCTATAAAAAACCATGAAAAATAGACGCATTTACTCCATTTACCCCTTGCTTTTTCTGCTCTTATGCTCACTCATAACATATATCCCTAACGCTCACAGCTCCGATGTTAGGCAATACGAATCTTGGTATCAAGAAGTTTGGTGCAAAAGCTATGGTGGTATCATGGAGGCTCGACAGGATGACGGGACTCGCGTAGATTGCCTCACCGAAAATTATGCGATCGAGGTCGAATTTGCGAAAAAATGGCGTGAAGCGATTGGTCAAGCACTGCATTATGCATTCAAAACCGAGAGACAGGCAGGCATTGTATTAATAATACAGAAAAACTCGGATGAATCTTACTGGAAAGATCTGAAAAATACCGTTGAACACTACCAGTTACCGATAACACTCTGGCGGCTCGGCTTCTAAGTTACAAGAGCCTCCACTATCAATGAATTATCGACTTGAGCTCATGGGCTCGCTTCATAAATTAAAGCATTTTCTCCAGTTATCCAGACAGGAATAGATAAGAGCCTAAGCAACCGCCCCTCTCTTCCAACACTCCAAGGCAACAATTCATCAACAGTTCCCAGCTACACGATGTTTAAGCGTGACGCCGAGTAATGTTCACGATTCTCAGGAGCGCGACACCTTGCTGCTGGATGATGAAGCACAACATAACGTGACGAATCCTCATAACGAGAACACCCATTATACCGTTAGAAACCAAGACTCCTGATAAACAGTAAGCATAAAAAATGGAACAATAACGCTCCATCTTTTATGCCTTATTAGAGAAAAAGACCCACTACACAAGCGAGCCCCTTCCACTATCCCACTCAGTTATCATCTGAGTTCAGCGCCTCGGACAAGGCCTGCTCTACATCAGAGGCAGAGATGGTAGGTGCCACAAAGTCGACAGATTCATGTCTCTTCTTGCGATTCTTGTGGTAAGTCAGGCCGGTACCCGCCGGAATCAACCGTCCTACCACCACGTTCTCCTTCAAACCGCGCAGGTAGTCACGTTTACCAGTGACAGCCGCCTCAGTCAGTACTCGCGTAGTCTCCTGGAAGGAGGCTGCCGAGATAAACGACTCTGTCGCCAAGGAGGCCTTGGTAATACCCAGAAGAATACGATCGAATTTGATCGCAAAGCGATTCGCGCGGCTAAGCCCATCGTTCAGCTCAAGCACCTTATTGTATTCCATCTGCTCACCGCGAATCAGCTCAGAATCACCAGGATCGGAGACCACAACCTTACGTAGCATCTGGCGCAGAATCGTTTCAATGTGCTTGTCGTTAATTTTAACGCCCTGCAGACGGTAAACATCCTGGATCTCATTAACAATATATTTCGCCAACTCACTCACACCCAGCAGACGCAAGACATCATGTGGATTGATCGGGCCGTCAGAAACCACCTCCCCCTTGTTCACCTGCTCACCCTCGAACACGTTCAGGTGACGCCACTTCGGAATCAGCTCTTCGTACAGATCAGTACCATCTGAGGGGGTAATGACCAAGCGTTTCTTACCTTTGGTCTCCTTACCGAAGCCAATAGTGCCGGAAATTTCCGCCAAAATAGAAGACTCTTTCGGCGTACGCGCTTCGAACAAATCAGCAACACGCGGAAGACCACCGGTGATATCCCTGTTACCGCTGGACTGCTGAGAAATACGGGCAAGCACATCACCCACTTCCACATTCACACCATCCTTTAATTGCAACTGCGAATTATCAGGTAGGAAGTACTGAGCAGGAATATTGGTGTTCGCCATCATCAATGCCTTGTCGTCCTCGTCAACTAGCTGAATGGAAGGACGCAATCCCTTAGCGGACAACGGACGATCTTTCTGATCAATAACCTCAATATTGGACAGGCCAGTGAGTTCATCAGTCTGCTTCTTAATGGTTATACCATCTTCCATACTAAAAAATTTCACTCTACCTGCCACTTCGGTGATGATGGGATGTGTATGTGGATCCCATTTGGCGACAGTCGCCCCCGCCTTAACCTTATCACCATCCTTGACTGTCAACACAGCACCGTAAGGCAACTTATAACGCTCACGCTCACGACCAAACTCGTCGGCCACTGTCAACTGGCCAGAACGGCTGACCGCTACCAAATGGCCATCTTTTTCCCGCTCTACAAACTTCAGATTCTGCAGCCGAACAGACCCCTTACTTTTAACGGTAACGCTGTCTTGCGCCGCATTCCGAGATGCAGCACCACCAATGTGAAAAGTCCGCATCGTCAGCTGGGTACCCGGCTCACCAATAGACTGGGCTGCAATAACACCGACTGCTTCGCCTACATTAACCAAATGCCCGCGACCCAAGTCACGGCCATAGCAGCTGGAGCACACACCGTAACGGGCATCGCAGCTAATAGAAGAGCGAACAAGCATCTCGTCTACGTTCAAATCTTCCAGCATGCTAACCCAGCCTTCATCAATCAATGTGCCAGCACTGACTGCAATATTATCCGTACCTGGGATATAGACATCTTCTGCCACCACACGACCTAGAATACGCTCACCCAGCGGCGCAACGACATCCCCTCCTTCGATGTGAGGTGTCATCAGAATGCCGCGACTGGTGCCACAGTCATGTTCGGTAACCACTAGATCCTGAGCAACATCAACCAGACGACGGGTTAGGTAACCGGAGTTAGCGGTCTTCAAAGCCGTATCAGCCAGACCTTTACGAGCACCATGAGTTGAGATGAAATACTGCAACACACTCAGACCTTCACGGAAGTTCGCAGTGATCGGCGTTTCGATGATCGAGCCATCTGGCTTCGCCATCAGACCTCGCATACCCGCCAACTGACGAATCTGTGCCGCGCTACCTCGAGCACCAGAATCAGCCATCATATAAACGCTATTAAAGGACTCCTGGGTTATCTTTTTACCATTACTGTCAATGACTGTATCCGTCTTAAGGTTATTCATCATCTCATTGGCCAACATCTCATTAGCACGAGACCAGATATCGATAACTTTGTTGTACTTCTCACCTTGAGTTACCAAGCCGGAAGAAAACTGGCTCTCGATTTCAGACACTTCACCGTGTGCATTTTCAATGATTTCCTCTTTGCTATCAGGAATAACAAAGTCGTTAACACCAATTGACGCACCGGAAATAGTTGCATACTCGAAGCCCAAATACATCATCTCGTCAGCAAATATAACAGTTTCCTTCAGACCAACCTGACGATAGCAATCATTAAGCAGACCTGAGATAGACCGCTTCTTCATTGTCTGGTTAACTAGATCAAAGGACAAGCCATCAGGAACGATATCCCACAGCAATGCACGACCAATGGTTGTCTCTGCAATAAACCGACGAGGTTTCTGCTCACCGTCTTCGCCCTTAATCGTCTCGAAGATACGTATCTTGACCTTTGCATGAAGATCAGCTGCGCCAACACGGTAAGCACGCAGTGCCTCTTTAATATCAGCAAACATCATACCCTCACCCTTCGCATTAATGCGATCACGGGTGATATAGTAAAGACCCAACACCACATCCTGAGAAGGAACAATGATTGGCTCACCACTGGCAGGGGAGAGAATATTGTTGGTGGACATCATCAGCACACGAGCTTCCAACTGGGCTTCCAGCGTCAGCGGTATGTGAATAGCCATCTGGTCACCGTCAAAGTCGGCGTTGTAAGCAGAACAAACTAACGGATGTAGCTGAATCGCCTTACCTTCAATCAGTACTGGCTCAAAAGCCTGAATACCCAGACGGTGCAGAGTCGGCGCACGGTTCAGCAAAACAGGATGCTCACGGATGACCTCATCGAGAATATCCCATACCACCAACTCTTCTCGCTCTACCATTTTCTTGGAGGCCTTGATGGTCGTCGCCAGCCCGCGATGCTCCAACTTGCCAAAAATGAACGGCTTGAACAGCTCCAGAGCCATTTTTTTTGGCAGACCACACTGATGCAGATGCAGGGACGGGCCTACGGTAATCACAGAACGGCCAGAGTAGTCGACCCGTTTACCCAACAGATTCTGACGAAAACGACCCTGTTTACCCTTGATCATATCGGCTAGGGACTTCAACGGACGCTTGTTAGAACCGGTAATTGCACGACCACGGCGACCGTTATCCAGCAACGCATCCACAGACTCTTGCAACATCCGCTTTTCGTTACGGACTATGATGTCAGGCGCATTCAGCTCCAGCAGACGCTTCAAACGGTTGTTTCGGTTAATCACTCGACGATACAGATCATTCAGGTCAGACGTTGCAAAACGACCACCGTCCAGCGGGACCAACGGACGCAGATCCGGCGGAAGAACCGGCAGAACCTTTAAAATCATCCACTCAGGACGGTTACCTGAGCCATAGAAGGCCTCCAGCAACTTTAGCCGCTTGGCCAACTTCTTCAGCTTTGTTTCGCTTTTAGTTTGTGGAATCTCTTCACGCAACTGGCTGATCTCTTCTTCGAGATCAATATCGTTCAACAACGCCTGCACCGCTTCGGCACCCATACGGGCATCAAAGTCATCGCCAAACTCCTCCAGTGATTCGTAATACTCTTCGTCGTTCAGCAACTGACCACGCTCCAGCGTGGTCATGCCCGGATCAATAACGACATAAGACTCAAAATACAGAGTCCGTTCAATATCACGCAGGGTCATGTCCAGCAACAGACCAATCCGGCTAGGCAGTGACTTCAAGAACCAGATATGGGCAACTGGACTGGCCAGTTCGACGTGCCCCATACGATCACGACGCACCTTGGACAACGCAACTTCAACGCCACACTTCTCACAAATAACACCACGGTGCTTCAGTCGCTTGTACTTACCGCACAAGCACTCGTAGTCCTTGACTGGACCAAAAATCTTGGCGCAGAACAGGCCATCACGCTCAGGTTTGAACGTACGGTAATTAATGGTTTCCGGCTTTTTTACTTCACCGTAAGACCAAGAACGAATCAATTCCGAAGAAGCCAATGAAATTCGAATGGCATCAAACTCATCCGGCTGTCCCTGGGCTTTTAGCAGATTCAATAAATCTTTCATTGCGTCTCCTCACGGAAGCAGGCGGGTCAATGACCCAGCCGCTATTAACCCCTTAGCCTGATTATTCAGCTTCGAGTTCGATATCAATGCCCAGTGAACGAATTTCTTTAACCAGAACATTAAAAGACTCTGGCATACCCGCTTCCATTCGGTAATCACCATCAACAATATTTTTATACATTTTGGTACGACCAGCAACATCATCAGATTTAACGGTCAACATCTCCTGGAGTGTATAAGCAGCACCGTAGGCTTCCAACGCCCAAACCTCCATCTCACCAAAGCGCTGACCACCGAACTGCGCCTTACCACCCAACGGCTGTTGGGTAACCAAAGAGTACGAACCCGTAGAACGAGCATGCATCTTGTCATCCACCAAATGATTCAACTTCAGCATGTACATGTAACCCACAGTTACCTGACGCTCAAACTGATTACCACTACGGCCATCAAACAGAACACACTGTCCACTTTCGCTCAGATCTGCCAGACGCAGCAACTCTTTGATTTCAGCCTCTTTGGCACCATCAAATACAGCAGTTGCCATCGGAACGCCGCCACGCAGGTTATTGGCAAGTTCCATGATCTCCTGATCAGAGAAGCTATCCAGATCAACCTTCGCATGACCAGCCACACCATTATAGATTTGATTCAGAAACGCTCGGATATCAGCAACAGCCTTCTGAGCCTCGATCATACGATTGATCTTGACACCTAAACCTTTCGCTGCCGCACCCAAGTGAGTTTCCAGAACTTGACCAACATTCATCCGCGACGGAACACCCAGCGGATTCAGAACGATATCAACAGGATTACCCTGCTCATCATAAGGCATATCTTCCACCGGCATAACGATGGAGATAACACCTTTGTTACCGTGACGGCCAGCCATTTTATCACCCGGCTGAATGCGACGCTTGATCGCCAGATAAACCTTAACGATTTTCAGCACACCAGGTGCCATGTCATCACTGGTCTCCAGCTTTTTCTTCTTGTCCTTGAAACGATCATCCAGCTGTTCACGCAAATCAATCAACTGCTTTTGTGCATTATCCAGCTGCTCGTTCAGAGCCTCGTTCGCCATCACCAACTTAAACCACTGCTCATGCTCAATGCCATTTAGGTATTCATCAGAGATGCTGTCACCCTTAGACAGAGATGAGCCACGATCTACCTTTTGACCAACCAGTGCCCTGCGCAGACGGGAAAACGTATCAAATTCAACAATTCGAAACTCTTCATTCAAGTCCTTACGGATTTCGTCGAGTTGCTGCTTTTCGATAGAGAGCGCACGAGCATCTTTCTCTAGACCATCACGACTAAAGACCTGAACATCAAGGATTGTCCCTTTAACACTGGCGGGAACACGCAATGAGGTATCTTTAACGTCAGACGCTTTTTCACCAAAAATGGCTCGCAGCAATTTTTCTTCCGGTGTCAGCTGGGTTTCATCTTTTGGTGTAACCTTACCGACCAAAATATCGCCCGCTTCAACTTCCGCACCCACATAAACAATACCAGATTCATCCAACTTGCCCAGGGCAGACTCACCGACGTTGGGTATATCCGAAGTCACTTCTTCAGAGCCCAACCTAGTATCACGAGCCACACAGGCCAACTCCTGAATGTGGATCGTAGTAAAGCGGTCTTCCTGAACCACTCGCTCGGACACCAAAATGGAGTCCTCGAAGTTGTATCCGTTCCAAGGCATGAATGCGACACGCATATTCTGACCTAGAGCCAACTCACCAATATCAATAGAAGGGCCATCCGCTAGAATATCATTACGCGCAATCACATCCCCCTTCTTGACCAAAGCACGCTGATTGATACAAGTGTTCTGATTAGAACGGGTATATTTAATCAGCGCATAAATATCAACACCAATATCACCAGGCATCAGCTCCGATTCGTTAACACGAATCACGATTCGGGAAGCATCAACACTATCAACCACACCTCCGCACCTAGCTACCACACAAACACCGGAATCACGGGCAACGTTACGCTCCATGCCGGTACCGACCAATGGTTTGTCGGCACGCAAGGTTGGAACCGCCTGACGCTGCATGTTCGATCCCATCAAGGCTCGGTTAGCATCATCGTGCTCGAGGAACGGAATCAGCGAAGCGGCTACGGAAACCATCTGACGTGATGATACATCCATGTAGTTGATCTGATCCGGCATCATCAGTGTAAATTCATTACGATAACGGACGTTAACCAGCTCTTCAATCAGGCAATTATTTTCATCCATTATTGCACTGGCCTGTGCGATAACATATTCGCCTTCTTCAATAGCTGACAAATATTTAATCTCATCCGTTACCTTACCGTCGATAACTTTACGATACGGAGACTCCAGAAAACCGTAACTGTTGACGCAAGCATAAGTTGCCAGCGAGTTGATCAGACCGATATTTGGGCCTTCAGGCGTCTCAACAGGGCATACACGACCATAATGGGTTGGATGAACGTCTCGAACTTCGAAGCCGGCACGCTCACGGGTCAAACCACCCGGCCCCAGCGCAGATACACGACGCTTGTGTGTAATCTCGGACAGTGGATTATTTTGATCCATAAACTGGGACAACTGACTGGAACCGAAGAACTCCTTGATCGCAGCAGCAACTGGTTTGGCATTAATCAAATCTTGTGGCATCAGGCCTTCGCTTTCTGCCATAGAAAGACGCTCACGTACTGCACGCTCGACACGCACCAAACCAACGCGAAACTGGTTTTCAGCCATTTCACCAACAGAACGCACACGACGGTTACCCAAATGATCAATGTCATCACAGATACCATGACCATTCCGGATACCGACCAACGTTTTCATAACAGCAATGATGTCGTCATTTTCGAGAACACCAGAACCTTCGTCACTGTCGCAACTCATACGGCGATTGAACTTCATACGGCCAACAGCAGAAAGATCATAACGCTCAGCAGTGAAGAACAGATTTTTGAACAGATGCTCGGCGGCGTCCTTGGTCGGCGGCTCACCAGGGCGCATCATGCGGTAAATTTCGACCAGTGCTTCGATAGGGGTGGTGGTTGAATCTGCTTTCAATGTATCAGAAAGATAGGCACCACAATCCAGTTCGTTCGTGTAGATAACCTCAACACGCTTGACAGAAGCCGCCAGAAATTGCTCATACAATTCAAGTGTAATTTCAGTATTACACTCTGCCAGAATCTCACCAGTGGCCTTATGAATAACCGGCTTGGCTAACACTTTTCCTAGCAAGTACTCAATCGGCGCATCAATTTTTTTGATCTTGGCTTTCTTCAACCGCCGGATATACTGCGCAGTCATGCGGCGACCCTGTTCGACAACGACGTTGCCGTCCTGATCCTTGATATCAAAAATCGCAGCCTCGCCACGCAGACGCTCAGGGATCAGATCAAAGGAGATACCTTTACTGGAAATTTTGTATTCGCCGACCTCGAAGAATATACCTAGAATTTCTTCCGACGTGAATTTCAGCGCACGCAGCAAAATCGTTGCAGGCAGTTTCCGGCGACGATCAATACGAACATACAAAATGTCCTTAACATCGAATTCGAAGTCCAACCAAGAACCACGGTAAGGAATAACCCGTGCAGAGTACAACAGCTTGCCGGACGAATGCGTCTTTCCGCGATCGTTATCAAAAAAGACGCCAGGGGAACGATGCAGCTGAGATACAACCACACGTTCGGTACCATTAATTACGAAAGTACCGTTTTTAGTCATGAGCGGTATTTCGCCCATATACACTTCCTGCTCCTTGATATCTTTGATCGCCTTGTTAGCGCTCTCCTTATCATAAATTATCAGACGAACCTTTACACGCAGAGGGACTGCATAAGTAATCCCGCGTAACTGGCATTCATTAACATCAAAGGAGAACGTGCCCAGCCGGTAACCAACGTATTCTAGAGCAGCATTACCGGAATAGCTGACAACTGGAAAAACAGACTTGAAAGCCGCATGCAAGCCGATATCATCTCTCGCATCCGCCTTTTTGCCTGCCTGCAAAAATTTCTGGTAAGAATCCAACTGAATTGCTAGTAAATACGGCACGTCTATGACGTGCGGCAATTTACTAAATTCCTTGCGGATACGTTTTTTCTCTGTATACGAGTAAGCCATCAGCATTCCCCAGCTAGGTCATCTGCGGTTGTGTCGTGGATCACCGACTCCGGAGTCACGAGAACGCATGAAGGCGAACAGCCTATCATCGTTAACGTTTGATGATAACCATTCTTTGACTTTTACAACCCATAACGCTTTAATCAGGTCGAATCATACGGGCATAAAAGCTATGGCTCATACAACGGAAAGAGGCTGGGATCCTTGGACACCAGCCATCCGGTCAATTATGCAACAAGCCTGAAAAAAATCAATGCTGAAATTACTTAATTTCTACAGAAGCACCGGCTTCTTCCAGTGATTTTTTCAAACTTTCAGCCTCTTCTTTGGACGCACCCTCCTTTACAGGAGCCGGAGCGCCGTCCACCAACACCTTAGCTTCCTTCAAGCCCAAACCGATAGCACTACGAACAACCTTGATCACATTAACTTTCTTTTCGCCAACAGCAACCAAAATCACGTCAAATTCCGTTTGCTCTTCAATAGCAGCGGCGCCAGCGCCAGCAGGAGCAGCAGCAACGGCAACGGCAGCTTGTGCGCTGACACCGAACTTCTCCTCCATAGCTTCAACCAGCTGAACTACTTCCATAACGCTCATTTCAGCGATGGCATTCAGGATATCGTCTTTAGACAGAGCCATTTTTAAACTCCAAAATTCTGTAAGGTGAAACCAAAAACACATAAATTAAGAAAGCAGACGATCAATAAGATCAAGAGGCTTTCTTCTGATCGGCAACAGCTGCCATTACACGGGTAATACGCAACGGGAACTCGTTCAGAGTTCTAGCTAGCTTGGTTACCGGTGCAATCATTACGCTCATCAGCATCGCACGAGCCTGATCCAGAGTAGGCATCTTAGCCAAGACATCAACTTGCTCAGCATCGAGCAATTGACCTCCAATGGACAGTGCCTTAATTTCCAGTTTTTTGTTTTCTTTGGAAAAATCCTGCAGCAATCGAGCCGCCGCACCCGGATCTTCTTGAGAAAAAGCCAGAACTGTAGGACCAATCAAAGCCTCTTTCAGACACTCGTATTCAGTGCCTTCAACCGCACGGCGAGCCAGTGTGTTACGTACCACCCTCAGGTATACGCCACCTTCACGAGCTTGCCTGCGAAGAGAGGTCATCTGGCCTACAGTCAGACCACGGTAATCTGCGATTACAGCCGACAAAGCCTTTTGGGCAACCTCGCCGACTTCGGCGACAATCGCCTTCTTGTCTTCGAGACCTAACGCCATTGGCTTTACTCCAATTCTCTATAGAACAGAACATCTTTCAACGATGTAAAAGACACATTCAAACACGGTGATGGGTTAATTGTAGAACAATCAATTCACCGTCTACGCAGGAAATTAAGCAAATAGAAACTATCCGCACCTGCGATCTTTGACAGCCCCCTCATTACGAGGACCCCAAAGACTGCTAAGTAGAAGCGACAAATCAAAGACTCATCACAACACTCAAATTAAAAATCAAGGCTGGCCTGATCAATCACCAAACCAGGTCCCATAGTAGAAGACAGGGTCACCTTCTTAACATAAACACCTTTGGAAGCAGAAGGCTTCAGCTTCTTTAAATCCACCAATAACGTTTCAACATTCTGCTTCAAAGAGCCCGACTCAAAATCAATCCTACCGACAGACGTGTGAATAATCCCATTTTTGTCAGTACGGTAGCGAACCTGGCCCATCTTGGCATTTTTGGTCGCCTCAGCAACGTTAGGCGTTACAGTGCCCACTTTCGGATTAGGCATCAAACCACGAGGACCCAAAATCTGGCCCAACTGACCCACAACGCGCATGGCATCAGGAGATGCAATAACAACATCGAAATTCATTTCACCCGCCTTGATCTGCTCTGCCAGATCTTCCATACCAACTAGCTCTGCACCCGCAGCACGAGCCGCATCTGCATTGGCACCTCGGGCAAATACTGCCACGCGGACATCTTTACCGGTACCGTTAGGCAACACAGTAGAACCACGAACAACCTGATCGGATTTACGAGGATCAACCCCAAGATTTACAGCAATATCAATAGACTCTTTGAATTTTGCAACAGGCAAAACTTTTAATAGGTTAGCAGCATCTTCAAAACCGTAAGACTTAGTGCTGTCGACTTTTTCAGCAATTAGCCTTGCACGCTTGGTCAGTTTGGCCATTACTTCACACCCTCCACATTCAAGCCCATGCTTCGGGCACTTCCAGCGATGGTGCGAATAGCAGCATCTTCGTCACCAGCGGTCAGATCAGGCTCCTTGACCTTGGCAATTTCTAGTAGCTGCTCACGAGTGACGGTACCAACCTTCTCAGTATTAGGACGACCGGAACCTTTCTTCAAATTCAACGCCTTCATCAGCAAAACAGCTGCAGGCGGAGTCTTGATCTCAAAGGTGAAACTGCGATCACCATACACAGTGATAACCACCGGAGTTGGCATACCTTTCTCAAGGCTGTCGGTCTTGGCGTTAAATGCCTTACAAAACTCCATTATATTAACACCATGTTGCCCCAGTGCAGGGCCAACAGGCGGACTAGGATTCGCCTTACCGGCGGCGATTTGGAGCTTGATATAAGCTTCTACTTTCTTAGCCATTACAACCTCTTTTCGGGTCAATCGCCATCACATGAAATGCAACAGCTTCCCATTCGCTAACATTCCAGATGAAACATCCAGAAATAAAATTCTTGTACCACACAAGACAGCACAGAAACCACAATCAACTTTTTTCGACTTGACTAAAATCCAACTCGACCGGCGTTGAACGACCAAAAATCGTAACAGCAACATGAAGCTTGCTTTTCACGTAATTGACCTCTTCCACAACACCATTAAAATCAACAAATGGACCTTCAATAACACGAACCATTTCACCTGGTTCAAACAACGTCTTCGGCTTAGGCTTGTCAACACCATCCTGAACACGCTGCAGAATTGCATCAGCATCTTTTTGAGTGATGGGTGCAGGCTTCTCTGTCGTACCACCAATAAAGCCAAGCACGCGAGGCGTATTTTTAACCAAATGCCAGCTATCTTCATTCATTTCCATTTGAACAAGCACATAGCCAGGAAAGAACTTACGTGTACTTTTGCGTTTCTGACCATCCTTGATTTCAACCACTTCTTCAGTGGGAACAAAAATATCACCGAACAGCTCTTCCATTTCATACTGCTTCACACGCTCCATCAAGAAATGCATTACCTTCTTTTCGAAGCCGGAATACGCATGCACAACATACCAACGCTTAGCCATCCTTCAACCCTTATCCAATCAGACTGCTAACAAGCCAGCCCAGCAAAGAATCAAGACACCAAAGCAGAAAGCTCATAACCAGCACAACAAGCACAACCACAATGGTGGTCTGTACAGTTTCCTGACGCGTCGGCCAGACAACTTTTCTAACTTCTGCCTTAGCATCCTTAAGCAACACCCAGAATACTCGGCCTTTTTCAGTCTGAAAAGCAGTCAAAGCAACAATAACACCCAGAATAACAAGGCCGACTACACGATACAATAAAGATTCTGCTAAGAAGTAATAATTACCACTGACAGCAACAGCTATCAGTAATATGACAACCGCCCATTTCAGGCCGTCGAAGCGTGCAACACTATCAACATCAACTTTGCCACTCATCAAAAATCTCTACAAAATCAGGCTGCCCAAGAAGGGAGCTGGCAGGCCAGGAGGGAATCGAACCCCCAACCCCCGGTTTTGGAGACCGGTGCTCTACCAATTGAGCTACTAGCCTATATAAAACCTAACATCCAAAAGCTCATGGCGATGAATGATACATTAGCCGAGAACCATTGAACAGATTTAGTCACTCAATAATTTTGGCAACCACA
>JAGLCE010000078.1 GCA_023146365.1 Endozoicomonadaceae bacterium | reverse complement strand
GAAGCCTGAAGCCTGAAGCCTGAAAGCGTGATTTCCTGATGACAGTCACATTTCTCATGCATAAGAACTGAAGTGAACTCCAAAAACTGGGCCGTCGCTTAAGTGGACTCACTACCGTACTTTAACTCTATAGAAGAGTCACAATCATAAGCAACTTTTCACGTTTGTGGATCTCCTTTAGTTTCAGTTTTCTTTAATATATTATTAATGTTTTATGTATCCGTATCTTTGGGTTATCAGGTTCGTCAGCTACATGTTCATGTGGTCGTACGATACAACGGTGATGCGGCATGGCCAGCGCCTGTTTGGGGACATGTGTCGACAAGACTATGCCGCAGAAACGGTTGAGAAGGTTCGTGCCAGACTCGCTATGGTTTTCATCTCATAGCTTATAGGTATTGACTAGCCGGAGTATGCTTCATGAATGATGAGTTACTTGAAGTTCAGACGCAGTTGAGCTTTCAGGAAAACAGTTTACAGGCCTTGAATGATGTGGTGACACGTCAGCAGAAGGATATTGAGTGTTTGACGCTGGAGGTTGCACGACTGCATGAACAGCTCTTGGGTTTGGCCTCTACGCCGTTGGAAGAGGTGGGTCAGTTGCCCCCACACTATTAAGAAAAATGCCGGTTTTTACCGGCATTTTTTTTGCGGTACTGCTACATCGAGGATATTAAAATAACATCTTCAGCTTGAAGGCCTTTCTCTCTTTGCATCACGACAAATTCAACACGCTGACCTTCTTCCAGCGTTTTGTGGCCTTCGCCACGGATTGCTCGATGGTGGATAAAGACATCTTCCCCCTGGTCGCAGGCGATAAAGCCAAAGCCTTTTGAAGTGTTGAACCATTTCACGGTACCCGTTTCACGATGAGCGTTATCAGGTATGTTTTGAGGTTTTGAAATGAAGGAAGGTTTCAAATTGCTCAGCAGGTGAGCGGACACTCCGAGAACGAGAATTATGCTCGTCAGCGAGCTCAAGGAGATGGGTATATCATTCATTGGAAAATGAAAATATCCCAAGGTGATAATTACCGCAGCCGTCAAGCTCGATACGATAATGAGCACACTGCCTGTTAGGGACAATATGGGTTGTTTGTCACGGGCTAAGGGCAGATAGGTGCCCAGTAGCATATTGGCGATAGCCGTTGCTAAAAGCAATGTTGCGTTATTGCCCAAATCGGGATAGGTCTCCGGCTGGAGGCGCGCCAGTAGTACACAATTCGTTAGGTAACCCATCATGAGAGAGAGGCCTAGGAGGGTATGTAGCCATTTCAAATTTTTAAAATACATGTCCTTTGTGTTCATCCTGTTTATGAGTGACACTGTCTTGTTAATGATGAAGCCTAGTGATTATCGCATAACAACTATCACTGAGCGACGTTAGTATAATGTACCTCTAACACTAATCGGAGCAATTACGCCCCTAATGTAACCTAGACATGGCATGATGAGCAAATTCTGTGAGACCTTTGCACGAGAAATCAAGCATTTAAAGTCAGAGTTTGAGATGTTTGAGCATGATGCCGTAAAAGAACTGGATGATGACCTAGGGTAAAAACATGATCATATATTAAGTCAGTCCAAGCACTTTCATCATGTGATTTTCGCACTACCCACAATTTTTTCGTTTGCTCTTGATACCAGCTCGAACAGAAGTATCCAGCTTGAGAGTCACCTGTCTGGTAGCTGTCAGGTTCTCAGCAGCAAAGCCTTCTCTTGCCCTGCAACGATCTTCATCACAAATCATCCAGTGCTCACCCTGCTCACAAAGAAAAGAATCGCACATTTGCAGAGGCAGACATTAGCACCTAGCTTAGTAATCAGTAAAAGGCACCATCCTACAGGTTTTCAGGCTGTTTGACTACCTCAAGTAACGTTCATGTTTTTGCCCTGGGATCGCCAAGGCGATTTTGAAGCTCTAGAAACTCTAATTGTTTAAAAATAATTGTTAAAAAATATCAAACACGGCCTCCCTGGCTGAACACCCTTAAATCATTCACTTTTTAGCTTCCAGACGCTATTGACCGGAAACCGGTATGCAAATTAGGCGTATGACTAACCATCCGGTTATCACCGCTGTACATTGACCTCTTTGTTAGTGATAACCGATGCATTATTGATTACGCTGGCCTTCGGCTTACCCAGCATAAAACGCCGACTTAAACTGATTTAGTAGGGATGAAAATTTAAAATGATGAATTCAAGTGATGTAGTGAACAGTTTGTCAGAATTAACGGCCAACTTGCCTGTTAATGCTGCTAATCAACCAGAGTCAGTGGCTGAAAACCCGCTGATAAATATTAACAGTATGCTGCCATTCGTCCACGCTGGGAGTGATCAATCTTTACAGTTACAGGGTCGGACAGTCGCTCTCACTGAGATCCAAATCGGTAGCGAGGCTATTGTGATCCCTAATGATGTGCCGAGCGTAATGCCTCATATTATCGGTGATTGTGACATTAAAAGCGAGGCAGGAACCAGTACAGACGGTACATATATATACTGTGATGACTGTGATGACTGTGATGACAGTGTAAACAGTGCAAACAGTGCAAACAGTGCAAACAGTGCAAACAGTGCAAACAGTGCAAACAGTGCAAACAGTGCAAACAGTGCAAACAGTGCAAACAGTGCAAACACTACAGGCACTACAGGCACTACAGGCACTACAGATCAATGCTGCGATGAGATAGACCCCACCAAGGGTAAATCTATTTTATGCAGGTTCTGCGGCAAGAATCTTTTCTATAAAAGCAATCTCTTAAAGCACGAATTGATCCATACAGGGGAGAAACCCTATGTTTGCACGATCTGCAACAAAGGCTTCAACCAGCCAGGCAACTTGACTATGCACTATAAAATCCACAGTGGGGTGAAAAACTATGGCTGCGATATCTGCAGCAAGTGCTTTATAAGTGCAAGTAAACTCAGGCTACACATTGCTATTCATACAGGGGAGGGCAACGGTTGTTGCGATATCTGCGGCAAACACTTCAGCTTTCTCGAACGACACAGACTAACCCACACTGGGGAGAGAGCCACCTATAGCTGCACGGTCTGCGACAAGAGCTTCGCTTGGAAAGGCAACCTAAGTATACACTACCAGAGATGCCACAATAAAAAGAAAAACGATACCTGCTCGTTGGACAGTGCGAGCTTTTCAAGTCAACCACTCACACAAAACACGAGAGTGGATGCTGGGAATGAATCCCATGTCTGTGCGCTCTGCAATAAGGGCTTCAGCCGGCACTCCAATCTTAGCCGGCACATGAAAATCCATGCTAAAAAAGAGCATACTTGCCTTCAGTGCGGCAAGAGCTACGTAAGTAAATATGACCTCACACAACACGGGCTAATCCACACCGGAGATGCCTCCTTCCGCTGTAAAACCTGCAACAAGGGATTCCTGCTAAAAAAGGGATGCAATCGACACGAGCTTACCCATCTCCCAGATGGAGAGCGACCGAGACCCTACGACTGCGAGATCTGCCACAAGACATTCACCCATAAATGGCTCCTCAGACGACACATGGGTATCCATAGTAATATGCGAGCCTATAAATGCGGAGTATGCGAGAAGAGCTTCATGCAGAGCACCAGGCTTATAGCACACATGAAAGTCCACACGGGTAAGGAGCATCTTTGCGAAGTGTGCGGCCTAGGCTTAAGGAGTAAACGGGGCTTGAAGTATCATTTAGCACACGTCCACGTCGCTATCAATGAGCCTCTGAAGAGCGGAAATCCAGTAGAATCACAGTCGACTTCAACAGGATCAATACAAAAATAGACAATGCTCCTCTGTTAATAAAGAAACCAGTGTGTCTACTATCTCTGCAGCAAGGGTTATACCTAGAAGAGACAGTCTCAATTATCATCTCAATATGCTTCCGCACTGGCAGGAGCTGATTCAGCAGGAGAGCCTCGCCTAAAAAGGGGAAATCCGCGAAGGTTTTAAGGGAGTTTTTCCGTGAAAAGCGTCCATACGACCGTTTTTTTTTGAACGTTTAAAAATGAAAAATCAGCGGCTTGGTGATGATACAAGGCTGTCTCTCTGTGATGTTTTTTGGAGTATAACTAGCGATAAAAACGTAAGTGTGCTGAATTTAGGGAGGAAAAATGCATTTTTGGTTAAAAATCATTCGTATGGTGTGATTGTATAGTTTATATTGAACTTGTACTTGGTTATTTCTTTGCTGTTGTTCATGACTAATTGATCTGAAACAGCTGTCGGGTTAAGTCATTATGAGATGGCTAGGTTGACCTGTATTTTGCCTCTGGTTAAGTTGTCAGTGAAGGGGGGTTGCGGGAGATGTAAAGCGGAAGTGTACTCAATGTTAGGAAGACATACTAGGAGACGATTGCTATGACAGCCAAAAAAAACGCAATTAAAGAAAAATACAGCAAAACCCAGATCTTGTCTGATATTGCTGAACATACGGGTCTTGCTAAACGAGATGTTGCTGCGGTGCTGGAGGAGTTGTCTGACCTAGTGGAGCGTCACGTGAAAAAAAGAGGCTGTGGTGAATTTACGTTGCCAGGACTTCTTAAAATAGTGACCGTGAAAAAACCAGCACGAAAAGCTCGTAAAAATGTCCCCAACCCATTTAGTCCCGGAACGTTTATGGATGTTGCGGCAAAGCCTGCTTCTATACAGGTAAAAGTTAGGCCGCTTAAAAAACTCAAGGACTATGTGACTAACTGAGGGATCCCTGCGCTTTTTTTGCTGCTTCTGACGTTTCGGGAGCAGCATGATAAGCATCTCACGTTGTTTCAGTCTCTTTTTACTTCTGGCTTTGAATGTTAGTTTTAAGCGTTTTTCGTGACTGTTTGATGATATCGCATTCAGTTTAAGGTGTGCGTATTAGGGATAGCCTGGGTGCGTTTCTTGTTTTTCACAATGCCACCGATAATCATATATCCGCTGCTGAATGGGGCGATGGGATGACGATTATTGTAAAGTCTTGAGTAACAGTAGCGCTTTTATCGTTATCTTCTTTATCGGCTGTATCACTTCCTGATTTGTATCACGCCTTTAGAACGCCTGTATAGTTGCAGTGTTGGTTTTAATGCTGTCTAGGTGGAAAGTGCACTAGTTGTCAGATAATTAGTTGACCCTGAAAAACCATATTTTAAAACAGTTTTCACTGCATCACCACACGTTCATCACTAAGGTTGTACAACTTTTTAACATCAGCAAACGACTCATTAAGCGAAGAGGTTTTGCTGCTTGGCCTTGATCGATGTAATGCACGGAAAGTTTTTGTTTCAGAGTTGCCCAGCTTATATCTTAATAATCAGTACGTTGTTAGTTTTTTATGGCCGACTAATTAGTCGGTCGTAAATGATTGCATACAGTCTTAAATGATTGCATTCAATAAGATCTTCAAGGGTATAAGCGACTGATTCTTTTTGACTCTTTTGGGGAGGAGTTTGTATGAGTGAGCTGGTTAGGGTCGCAGACGGTCAAAGTAACCGTTTGCGACGAGTAGGGGTGTTGTAATATCCCTGCTATCAGAGAAGCGCAACCGTATAATCTACAATCAATCGGTTGTCATCTAGGCTGTCGTTGTCTGAATGATGGGTTCGGAATGTTGCATTACGAAGTTTGATACTCAAGCCAGCAAGGGCACCTTCCTGAAAGGAGTATGTGAGATCGGTATTACGTTCCCACTCGCTATGGGTTTTATTGCCCTCGCTGTATCTACCGTGGACATAGAGTGTCATGAAGCTGAGACCCGGCAAGCCCATGCTGCTAAAGTCATAATCGACTTTTGCCATCCAAGATTTTTCATCCTTCCGATAAAAATCAGAGTACCGGACGGAGTTCCAAGTCATTATGCCATTATCGTCGGATCCTCCCCATGAATCATTATATTTATCGCCGTTGACTTTTTGGTAGGAAAGCGCAAATTTTAAGTCGCTGAGTTGCAATTGGGCGGCAAAGTTAAAGATTTCACTGTCGCGATCCTTCATCATGCCGTGATGCTTGACTTTTTCTTGGTATTTACCGTCACCTTTTATTTTGTGGTAATGGCCATCAAGGAGTACGTTGGCGTCTTCGTTGAGGGTCAGGGTGTAATAAGCGTTGAGATAATCCGCTTTCATGTAATCTTTGGCTTGAGCTAGCTGTGCATTAAAGCCGTAGCCTTCGCTTGCATCGTAACGCGTACCAATAGAATTAACAGTCCAATCACCAATTTTTCCTGGTGTACTTGTTGTACCAGAGTAAGTGTAGGATTTGCCTTCATATTTATGGAATCCAGAATCTGTTTTGGCCGATGCTTTCTCAGAACTGAACCCGTAAAAAGTAAACTCGTTCCAGTTAACATCAGCATAAATGGCTTCTGTGGTGCTGGGGGTTACGCGACTGTCGCTATCATTCAAAACTGCGGTGTCCAAAAACATCCGCCCAGCTTTGATATTGCCATTCAGTGATTCATCACCAAAATGGGCTTTCATAAAAATCTGACCCAGTTTGTCGTAGCTTCTCTGGTCACGTTCATCATGACCGGTGGGGTGTTTCGGTGTGTTGGAACTATGTAGGGCCCCAGATCCCCACTCGTCACGATCACCGTGAAGTTTGAACGATCCATACCAAGAGGCATCAAAACCAAACATGTCCATGAAATAACCAGATTGCAGATTGAGGCGAGCACCTTGTGCCCATGACTCTTGAATGCTTGGTTGCCGTAATAAGTTCGCTGGGGAGGGGCTGGTTCGTTTTTCGCGATAATCTCGATTGAAATAAAGGTTACGTAACTCAAGGTCGATAGTGCTCTCTTCCATCATAGTATTGAGGGAACTCTCTTCCCCCTGCATGGCTTTTGTTTCCGCTGACATCATCAGTCCTGAGGTCAATGCCATGGATATGGCCACTGCCAATGTAGTTTTTTGTAACGCCATTACTCCGCTGCTCCAGTAGGTTTTTGTCCTGCTATCAGCGTTGTAGTGCTTATGCAGGTGGAATATTTGTATGGATCGGGGTAAGCACCCTTTTCCTGAAATTACTGACCGATCTCAGCCGACTTTGTCGCTCTGCACTGAGTCTTAGTACCATGCGACACGTACACAATACGACATAGAAAATTAGACGGCAAGTCGTAATTGTGTAAATGTTCAGTGTCATGGTTGGCGATGCCGATACTAGGGGATTTGTCTGAATAAAGGTATAGCCGTCATGCTGTAAGGCAGTGCCTGTTCGATCCTATGAATAATTAGAAAACTTTGTGGGTGTAAGTCAGATAGATACGGTTGATGTTAGTGTTGTACATGCCACCCAGTGCATCGTCACGATCGGTGAGTGTGTCATCGCTGGCGTGATAGGCTGTGTGAAAGTAGGTGAGTGAGAGACCGTTCAGCTGGCCGGAGAAGTCGTAACTGATATGGGTACCGACTTCCTCCTGATTGAAATGATTGAAGTTCTTGGCGTTCTTGCCCTTGGCATACCATACGTCAACGCTCAGTCCGGGAGCGTAGCCTGCGAAATTGTAACCGGTTTTCACCAGATAAGCGGTTTCGTCTTCGTAGTTGTAACCCATCTCCAAGTCCAGAGATGAGTTGAAACTGCCATGGTCGCCGTCAAAGAGTTTGTTGTCGTAATCGCCATCCCAAGTTTTGTTGTAGCCGACACCGACATAGGCATTGCCAACATTCAGTGTGGTGTTCAAATTGTGGTAGGAGGACGCATATTTGTCGTTCTGTACACATGCGGTATCGTACAGATCGCCCTCTTTTTCAACGGTGCCGTGACGAGCATCCAGATCGACAGAGATGTTTTCGGAAACGGGTAACGTATAATACACCTTGACAATGGTTTTTTTCAGATAATCCTGGGAGTTCGCTTGTTCAGCTACACCGTTGAGGCCATTCCACTCATAACCGACACCGTAAATGGTGACGTTATCAATGGTTTGGCCTTGTCTGTTCTTGAAATGATTCTTAAAGCTTGATTGATGACGTGTAGTGAACGCATTGATGCGGTCAACATAGAGGTTGAGGCCGTGGATGTTGGCGGCGGCGTTAACACCGAAGGACGATATGTTAAGCCGTTGAGAGTCACTGTCGTTGTAAGATTGCAGGTGACGGGTTTTCTGACCGTAAGTGCCGTCAATACCCAGCTCTTCATCACCGAATGTCGTTTTCAAGTAGGCCTGTTGGGCTTTAGCGAGAGTATCAAGAGAGTCGCTGTTGCTGCTTGGCAGGCTGGAGCTTGATAGGTAGCCATCATTGTCGATGTCTAGTGCTATGCCAGCCTGAAAATCGAAACCGATGATGTCGGCAACGTAGCCAGACTGATAATCGACGACCATAGACTGGGGAGATTCGTCTTGAACGTTTCCCTCTTTGTTGACCTGATTCCACTGATAAACCTTGTAAGTCAGTATCAGGCTGCTGTCATCAGTGATCAGTTTGAAACTGGCGTGCACCACCGTTGTGACGGTAGCCAATATCATAGTCACACCCAAGGTGCATAATTTAATGACGTGCATTGTCATATCTATTCCAAATCAAAAAGCGTTCTGTTACTCATGTTGTGACAGGGCTGATCTGTCTTGTATTTGGACATATCAGGACAGAAGTGAATCCGTGGTTGTCTGCCTTGTGTGGTGCTCGACATGAATGACGACGGCCAGAATTTATAGATCACTCTATTAATTCAGACCGTAGTGGATGCAGAAAAGTTGCAATTAGCCTGTTAGTTTCACTGACAAATGTTGTTATGGATCAAGGATTTTTCTGGGGCATTGGAGTAATAGGTGGTAGATTTTGATCGAAAACCGTCGTTGCTGGGTCAGTATGCATTGGGGTAGAAGCCTGACAGTGCGGAAATTTCTGGCTGTGCAGGTGGCAGAATCTCATTGGGGTGTCCGTTATTTAGTTTCGTATGCGTTCCCATGCAGAAGCGTGGGAACGAAAAACACTAAAACTAACCAGTACGCTGGCTTATTTTGGCGACGACCGACCTCAAAGCTAAGCCTTTCCCTTTTTCTTGTCAGGCACGAAATCAATCCTCTCTTTCGTCAGAATATTTCCACCTGTCAGTACACTGTTTTCATTAAGATACATACATGGATAAGTAGTTATTTCCACTACCTGACCCTGCTCCAAAGGCAACCCTTTCCCATTATCCACCTTAGCTGTGCGTAATAATTTACCACGAACCGGCTTCCAATTAAACTTTTCAATCATCTCATTGGTTAATACTGTTCCTTGGGGCAACCACAAAAAAGTCATAGCAGGATCCTGATACCTCATTGTATAAAACAGATCACACAATTGTTCAATGAACACTTTTAAATACGTAATTTCTGGTACTGCTTCTTCGGTTGATCTGCCATTTATATATTTCATTAATTTATTCGATAGGTTTCGCATATCAGTTTTGATGGCTGGGTTCTGGTCTAGTAAAGCACTGTTTTCATTCTTATCCATATTATCCATAGATGCCAGTACATCTTTAAATAACATTTCTTTTAAACCACTCGTATCCCATTTATCATCCCAAGAATTAAAGCGCAATTTGTACATATCCTTCTTTAATTTCTTTAATGCATCATCCCTTAGGCCTTTCTCTCCATATATATCACATATTACATTATCCATATCTTTTTTTGATTTTTGAACATGATCATCCACGATATCATAACAAATCTTAACTACCTCCATACTAATTACCTCCCATATTGGGTATTCATTATTATTCTCTTCCATCTTGATTATGATATTATCAGGTTCAGTGAACACTGCAGCGGCGTCTGAAAAAATCACATCAAACTTCGCTTGTAATAGCGGAGGCTTATATTTACTGCCTATATCAATAAATTCTGAGGAATCAGTTTTAGCGTAGAACTGATCCGAATATGCACTTGCGAGCACTTGCAATACTTCTTCTTGATATTCCTTATTACGTTTACAAGCTGTTTCTAGCTGAAAAACTTTTTGCTCAAGATCTTTCATCATCACTTTTGTATAAGGCGCTGAATAATTAATATTTAACACTTCATCTGCATGTGAAATAATCACTGGAGGATCAGGGTTTTTTGATTTACCCTTTGGATATTCAGCTTCAGCTTCAACTTCAACTTCAACTTCAACTTCAACATTAATGTCATTCCAAACCTTAGGAAAAAAACAAAGTTCGTCATATAAACATAACAACGGTTTGTTTTCAGAATAAGATTTTTCAGCTTCTTTTTGGGTGCATCCTTCTAAAAAGCATTTATTCGTGTTAGACCACATTACTGATTTATCATTCTGCGGATTAAACAAATAATATGCATCAATACCATCACCTTTTTTCAGCTCATATTTATTAGCTGAAAAATTGATAACGTCATCAGGTATAGGCTGTTTATCACTGAAAGTTATCATATTCTTTTTAATACGATATTTTGCATAAGTTTTTATAATGGGTCCCACTTTATTCCATAAGGTATTAAATTCATTTTCAAGGAAACGGGCGAACTCTTCCTTGTATTTTGTTACTTCATTCTGATTAGCATGGTTTTTTAGTTTATTTCTAATGCTTTCCAATGTTTTTTCATCTTTTTCAATCCTTTGCAATATTTCATTGCTTTTCTCGATAAGATCTGGATCAATTGGATTTATGCTATTTAAATCATACCCCTTTACTTTTCCTACATCACTTTGCTGGCTGGCTTCATTATTATTTTTTTGCATTTCTCTCTTAGCATCTTCAATCTTTTTCAATACTTCATTATCTTCTTTGGAAACATATTGCTTAACAGAAGACAAGTTGTCGAAACCACCCATGTGGTTGATCAAATTAATCTCTTCAGACGATAGCCATGTGCATGATGGTGATGAGATGTTTTTTATTGACTCTGCCAGTGAGTCCATTAAAGAATTCACCATCATAGACGAAAATGTTTTATTATCGCATATATTATGTAACACCTCATTTTCGACTCTATTTTGAAACTGTTTAAATGCTTCTCTAGTCATATTTTTTGCAAAATCATCTACAGAATAAACGCCAAGATCATGCAACACCGCTGACTTTACATCACGTAACTGCTTTGCATGTGGGTTGGGTGTACTACTGGGCGGTACTTTATCACTCATTTGAGTATCTATACATCTTTCAACACTCTCCAGTATCTGAGAAACCGCAAAGGAACTATCACTAAAATCATCTTTTAAAGCATTGTTTAATTCAGATTTACATTTCAAAAATGCACTTGCAGATTGCACAGAAAAATTGTCAGAGTTAGACCCTATCCAGCAACCACCAGACTCGAAAGTCGTAGACTTCCCCTTACAGGTCTTACCCATCTCTTTCGCATCATTGTTACCTGGTCCATCCATATGTCTCTTATAATTGAGTAAGCTTTTTTTCTCCTCATTTCTTACATTACCAAGCAATTTCTTGTGTCTATCTTGCATTTTTTGGAACATTTCTGTCTCTATCGAACTTAATTCAACATTCTCGGGAGTCATCGTTTTTTGGTCTTTTACCTGCTGATTGCCACCAATTGGTACTTCCTCATTCCGACGAGTTGGATTCATAATCTGTTTTTGAACCATTGGTTTAGAAGGTGACGGTCTTATACGGGCATCAACATTTTCGCCAGACATCATCTCTATCAATCGTTTTTTAATTCCTTTTTTTTCTAATCTAGTCAAAAGATCAGCATCTTTTATTATTAGACTAACCTGCTCTTTGCTTAACGAAACCCTGCGTCCAACAAAAAAAACGATCACGGAATCAAAAAAGGAAGAGATACAATTTACACCCAGAGTCTTATTCAGATGCATATTTGTTGTAAAATCGTCCTTTCGAAAAGAAGATAATTCAAAGCTGATGACAATGTTTTTCATATTACAATACCTTTCAAGAATAATATTAAATAAAGCATTAAGCCTGCAAATTTAATAAAAACAACAATCCTATAGTTTTAGATTGAAAAAAAGTAATAAAGTTCAATATTAAACAAGGAATAATTTCTTGATTGAATGACGCTACCCAATAAATATCACCCACTAACTTCAATGCTCTTTAAAAACGCAATCAGCTCATAGGGTGTTTTTCGCCCCGGCTTCCTTGATTTCCAGTCTTATCTTTACTGCGTTACACAGGTTATCTTCTAAAAAAATACCAGGCTGCGAACGCAAATAATCAATATAAGATTGCTCGAATTTCGACCATTCTTGGTTGCCAAATAATTTGAGTTCACAGATAATATCACTAATTGGATGCTCGTGATTAGCGATATTTGGCATAGCACATCTTAAGTGTTTAATACATTCTACTTGTTTTTCATATTCGGGATATTTTTTGCTGAAAATGTTAAGATGTTTTAATATTGCACAAGCATTCAATCTCTTACTCTCTATATCAGTAACCGGAATTCGTCCCGCTGCGAGAACATCACTCATACTAAGGTCTCCACTGGAGACTGAACATTTTGCATGCTTACCCAACAGAAAAGCATCATTTGGTGAAAAGCCATTAGGCGTTAATATTGTAACGGTTCGTCCCGTGCCCTC
>JAGLCE010000077.1 GCA_023146365.1 Endozoicomonadaceae bacterium | reverse complement strand
CTTCCAATTCAATAATCGTAGCAACATCAGCAACGATTGGAGAGCATGCGTTAATCACAGCCCCTTTTTTGGTAAACCAAAGATTCACTTGTTTAAGTTTAAAGGAAACTTTCGCAAAGCAGTTGGATATAAAATTTCTCTATTACTACTGTTTTTTGTTGTCAGAGTGGTGTACGAAAAATACAACCAAATCAAGTTTCGCATCTGTGGAAATGGACGGGTTTAAAAAATATCCAATCCCCATTCCCTGCCCAAACAATCCAGAAAAATCCCTAGCAGTCTGTCGGACTTAACTAACGCCACGGATACGCATTTATGAGATAATCAGTTTTTCCACATAACGCATACAGACCTACTATGAGCCGCTTCATCCTTGCAGATCGAGCCGCCATCACTTTCAGATTGGTTGCCAGAAGACCATTTGGCACGGTTTATAGCCGAGGTCGTCAGTCAACTTGATCTAACGGAAATCACAAAGCAGACCCGTGGTAGCGGATCCAAGGCTCACCACCCACGCAGGCCGAGCGCTTTACGGGCTCAGAAAGCAAACTGTGTAGCCCGTGTTTGGAATCATTAAACAGGTAATGGGCTTTAGGCAGTTTTCAATGCGTGGAATCGAAAAGGTAGCGGGCGAATGGACGCTGGTCACACTGGCTGGGAATCTAAAGCGGATGAATATATTGAGAATGACGTAAGCTATCTAGGGAAAGATATATTCTTTGCTATTTAAGGCAAAAATAGGGATTGGTAGGACGTCGGTACATTTCAATCAACTCACCCTACAAACTTAATCGCCTGTCTGTACTCAGCCCTACGAAAGTCTATAAAAACCATCTGGTGGGTGACAAAATTGAATTTATTAAATTTTGTCAGTTCGACAGACTGCTAGGTTAGTGTCTGATGTTGCACAGAAAACAGTAGGGAATAATGCATCGGTTATCACTAACCAGCTGGTTAGACTATTTGATGGTACAACGGTGATAACCGGATGGTCAGTCATCCGCCTGTTTGCACTACTTTTCGGTCAATGTCTCGGTCAATGGCAGGAAGCTTACATTGAATGGTTTAAGTGTGTTCAGCCAAGATGGCCGTGGTTACCTAACTCCGATTTTTTGCGAATTTTTGTCAACGGGATCAGAGAAAAGAATGTACGCCTAATAATGTGACAGAGTGAGCCGCTCTACCTTTCATTGACCGTGTATAATCGTTTCGTGATAACCGTAGATATTCTTCCACTGAAGAAATTGCCCTACTCGCTGATGGGATACATAGTTTTTTATGACAGGGGACGTTGTCTGTTTTTTTGTCTGGTGCTGTCTGGATCCCGTTGAAGCCAACTGTGAAGCTCTACTCACTGCCCGTTTTCTAGAAGGTCTTGGCTGGCGTTGACGGGCTTGAGATGACGTTTGAGGCTACTTTTTCTAGTGCAGTCCAAGCCTTAGGATATTGCAAGGACGGGGGGGGGGTGGAGTGGCATTGTTTTACGTGTTTTTGGAGGTTGTTTTCCTTACTGAGGCTCTTGCCGCAAATCTTGCACTGGTAGTGTTACTCCCCAGCGTGGATTCTCATGTGCCGTGTGAAGTTCTGCCTATATGCGAAGCTCTTGCCGCAAATCTCGCACTTGTAGTGTTGCTCCCCAGTGTGGATTCTCATGTGTCGTT
The DNA here is from genome assembly GCA_023146365.1 of Endozoicomonadaceae bacterium. Lineage (GTDB taxonomy): Bacteria > Pseudomonadota > Gammaproteobacteria > Pseudomonadales > Endozoicomonadaceae > Kistimonas. The sequence goes on along the minus strand of JAGLCE010000077.1, from coordinate 32,954 downwards.
TGAGGTTGCTGCTCCGAAGGAAGTCCTTGTCGCAGACACCGCACTGGAAGGGTTTCTCCCCAGTGTGGATTGGCATGTGTCGTTTGAGGTTGTTGCTCTGAGAGAAGCCCTTGCCGCAGACACCGCACTGGAAGGGTGTCTCCCCAGTGTGGATTAGTCTGTGTTCCATGAGGTGGCAGTTCTGATTGAAGCCCTTGCCGCAGACACCGCACTGGAAGGGTTGCTCCCCAGTGTGGATTAGCATGTGTCTTTCAAGGTTGTACTTAGATGCCAAGTACTGTTTGCAAATATCACACTGGTAAGAGGAGATTCCCGTAATGTGGATTTTCAAGTGTCGAGTGAGGTTGCCCTTACGTTCGAAGTGCTTGCCGCAGGTATAGCATCGGTAGGCTTCCTGCCCAGAGTAATTGCGTTTTTTTCCAACTTGGGTCTTCTCGCAGATATTAGGCTGGCTACCACCAGGCACTTCAGGATTACTCGTGCCGCTGCTTAATAGATCCGAATCGGCTGTTGGCTCGCTTCCGGTGTTCGACCCACTAGCGACATCCTCGCTAGTGATTGGGGTGTCAGTGGGAGAGGCTGTCTTAACCGATAACGGTAAATAGTCATCATCTAGCAGTTTGTCGCAATACGATACAACTTCAGAATCCCCCAACAATTTTTTGGACGATGACGATGACGATGACGATGACTCTGGTTGATTATCAGGATCAACAGACCAGATGACAGTGGACGCTTCGCTTCCACTGCTAGAATCATGTGACGTAGTATCGATAGAATCACTACTTATTTGGAGGTCAGCGGTAGTGGCTTTTCTAGTCTGTAACTGCGTACCGTGATCAATGAAAAAAGTGTTGCCGGTTGATAATCGCTCGGGATTTGTATACGTGTTCTCAGGCGATGACGATGCGCTTGGCCGATTAGCGGAATCGGCAGATAAGCTGACAGCATACGTTGATGTATGGTTGATATCACAATTGGAATTCATCGTTTTAAATCTTTATTCCAGTTAATTCCAGTTAAATTGGTGTTTGATGCCACATAGAGAACAGTAAGGAATAATGCATCGGTTATCACTAACCAGCTGGTTAGGGAACCTACGATTAAGTCCTGCCTTTCAAGCAAATCACTCCATCAAGACCTATTTTCCGGATAACCACCCAATGACTGTTCGTTTTTCAGTGTCTGAATGCCGGTTTTCCGACATCCATACACACTGGCCCTATGTTTTTAGCATCTGATTTACTCTAACGATATTCGCCAGAGCAAACAGCATAGCCAGCTTGCTGTCATTTTTAGCCATGCCACGATAATGCGCTTTGGTAAAACCAAACTGGCATTTAATGATCCGAAAAGGATGCTCAACCTTAGCTCGGATGCTGGCTTTCAAATACTCCGTTTTCAATAGAACCTTGTTGATTCTCGGATGTTTCTTTAACGCTTTTACCTTGCTGGGGATCTCGGCAATGTGCCAATCAACCTTTATGTCCTCTAGGAGCCTGTCGGACTTAACTAACTATTTTTGCTTTGAAGTCACGGATTCAGGTTTATGTAATGTATGTAATGTATGTAATGTATGTAATGTATGTAATGTATGTAATGATATATTCTTTTGTTTTTATCATTTGATCAAGTTTTATTGTCGAATTTATTATGCTTTTAGCTTCTTGTATAGGCAACTTTTATCGAAATAAGTTTCCGAAAACATGACATAAAATAGGTAGGGTCTGAATTTAAGCAATAACTACAATCGACTGCCCGGTGTAAACTTCGAGCGGTGTCCGTCCTCCTGGAACTTTTCTGGGCAGGCTATAATCTGAAGTGGATCCCATAGCTTGGACAGTCAATATCACTTATTCAGTGGTGTTCTGTGCCTTGGGTTGTACTGGAGGGTCAATGAAAACGCAAACTTGGAAAAAAAGGCAACCTGAGTAACATCCGGCACAAACGCAATTGGCAGCACTCACAGATACCAGCGCAGGTAGAGTCTTTGTTCCGAATCATCTACTGTCAGTTTGATTATCGCAACGTGCGTTGCTGTGGTTTGAAGAATAATTGAGTGGAAAGTTATGAGCCTGATGGAAAATAGCAGGAATTATTGAACTTTATTCACTTAATGGTTGTCGAATGTAACAATCAATAGGTGAACATTAATCGATAATGTTTAAACTGATCATGATCTATTGTATATCATAACTAGTCTGGCATAGCATTTTAAGTGTAACTGTATACAGGTTAAAATTGTCAGATTTACACTAATTCTTTTTTATATGGGTATCGATATGAATCTTTTTGAAGCAGCTTCCTATAGTTGGAACTTAAACAGTAATAAGGGCATAGTGTCACGAATCTTGCTAACTGCTGGCGCCTCAGTCTCGGGTTTGTTTTCCTGCTATAGTATTAACACGGAAGAGGTAGAGTCCCTTATCAGAGAACACCCTGAATACAGAGAATGTTACTTTTACACGTCACTAAACAAGCGGGGTGTTAAAATAGATTTTTTTACACTTACATCCAAATTAGTTATACCTGAAGAATATGAAAATCATAGAAAGGTTGTAATCGATGGGTCAAATTATGTTGGGAAAAATACTTTTATTAATGCACTGATGGGCAATAAATCTTCTGATGCTGCGCCTCTTGGTAAAGATAAACAACCCATTACTTCAACCAAATTCTACGGTGTTGACGATAATGTTGTGCTATGTAGAGTACCAAAGTTCGCTGATTTGGAAGGGAAAATTAGAGAATGGAAACGTTATGATGATTACGATGCAGTCGTTTTCATGATCGACGCAACTTTGTCCACATCAGTTTGCGAACTAATTAAAATTGCTAAGGATGCTGGAAAACCTTATCTCGTAATAGTGAGCATGTTTGATAGATATATTGATGATTTTATATATGATTATTCAACAAGCGATATGAGTATTGATGAGATAAGTAGAATAAGAAAGGATCGTATTTTTGATAAACTGACAATTAGTCTTCAAAAAGAAGATCTAATGCCTGGCAATAAAAAGCTCCTTCTGGTTAGCGGTAGGTTTGTCGATAAGTTTGATTTTAAAGAAGCTTCAGATTTAATAAAATCCAATAATTTTAATGGTAATAGTGCCGACTAAACATGACCATTATTCTTGAAAAGAAGAGAGTTATCTGTTTTGATGAATGTGCTAAATCTTAAATTAAACAACAGATAACTATATTCTACGTACTGACAACCAAATTATTAAACACAAAGTGGGTTTGCTTAATCTTTTTAAGTGGCTTGGTAATATGTATAAAGAATGGAAAAGTCATTGGCGTATTATGTGATACATTTTATCATTATTCATTAGTTTGTTAAAAAAGACGGGGTTGATTCGCTTATCAGCAGTGCTCGTAGCGTTCCTTCTAATTTAAGGAATCTTTGATAGAATTCCCAAAACTTGGTAAAGTAGCTTTACTCAGAGCAAGCCGGTTATCTAGCTCCGGTGGCGGGTTTGCGCAATGCTATAACGCCCAGAATGCTATAACGCCCAGGCCAGTGTCGATACCGATACTGGGCTGGTCGTCAGCGAGCATATGAGCCAAGCGCCGAACGATAAAACAGGTAATGGGTTTTAGGCAGTTTTCAATGCGTGGAATCGAAAAGGTAGCGGGCGAATGGACGCTGGTCACACTGGCTTGGAATCTAAAGCGAATGAATATATTGAGAATGACGTAAGCTATCCAGGGAAAGATATATTCTTTGCTATTTAAGGCAAAAATAGGGCTTGGTAGGACGCCGGTACATTTCAATCAACTCACCCTACAAACTTAATAGATTGTCTGTACTCAGCCATACGAAAGTCTACAAAAACCCTCTGGTGGGTGACAAAATTGAATTTATTAAATTTTGTCAGTCCGACAGACTGCTAGTTCCTCGCGTTTCTCTGCACCCCGGTAGCCACTGTCGGCGAAGATAAAGTCCTCATCGCCATGTAGTAAGTTCTCAGCCTGGTTGAGGTCGTGCTCATTGGCCGCCGTGGTGGTAAAGCTATGCGTTAGGCCAGTGCGTGCATCGACACCAATATGAGCTTTCATGCCAAAGTGCCACTGGTTACCTTTCTTGGTCTGATGCATCTCAGGATCACGCTCCTCGGCTTTATTCTTGGTAGAACTGGGTGCTTCGATAATGCTGGCATCCATCAGCGTACCTTCTTTGACCAAGACACCGGCTTCGCTCAGCCAGTCGTTTACTTCTTTGAAGATCTTTCGTGCCAAACCATGACGCTCCAGCAAATGCCGGAAGTTCATGATCGTGGTGTGGTCAGGTATCGCGCGATCCAGTGACAGACTTGCAAACAGCCGCATCGAGGCAATTTCGTAGAGCGCGTCCTCTATGGCAGGATCGCTCAGGCTGTACCATTGTTGGATACAGTGAATACGCAGCATCGTCATCAGGGGGTAAGGACGGCGACCATTACCCGGCTTCCTTAGCAGTATCGTCACCATGAGTAAGTCTCACGATGACATTGGATTAGAAACGTCAATGAGTTACTATCAGTAATTCATGCGGATCGCCTGATGTGTCTCATATGTACTGAGCTCGGACATGCGACTAACCCCCGAGGTGTAACATTGGCAAGCTCTATGTGTTTTTGGAAGAGAACGCGGGAGGCCTCCTGAAAAGATAGTTTGTGGGGAATAGATGCTTTCCTGCATGGATAGTTTGCAAAAGGATGGCATTTTATAAATATCTTCCAAGCAGTGGCACGAATAGTATGATTCTAACTATTTTCCACACTCCCTATGCCTGCTGCTGAATTTGCGTTAATTCCAGGTTCGCAGCAGCGTCCGCCCAACCAGTTTGATGATCAAGTAACGGCGATGTTTGGTAAAAAAGATGATAAAGGTGCGAAGAAACGCGGCTTCTGGCCCTGGGGCAAGAGCGACGATAAGGCCCCCACGCCACAACCGGGTGCTGATGCCCAGCTGAATGCTGAAGCAACGGTAGAGCCGAGCACAACAACTCCGACTGACTCCTCACCGGAACCTGTCGAGAATAGTGATTCAGCTACAGATAGCCAGCCTGAAGTGCTGGCCGAGTCGCTAACTCCTGCCACGACGTCAGAACTTGCCCAGAGCCCTGAACTGACTAAGTCTGAGATGACTTCTGAGTCAACGTCTCAGTGCGCCAGTGACGTTAAGCTGGAACAGGAAGCTGCCGACAGCGGCTTTTTCAGCCGGATAAAGACAGGGTTGAATAAAACTCGGGACTCCTTGTTGAAAGGTGTTTCCACGCTTTTTATCGGTAAAAAAGAGATCGATGATGAGTTGTTGGAGGAGCTGGAAGCTGAGCTAATCATGGCGGATGTCGGAGTCGATGCGACTAGTGATATCATGGCTGGTTTGACAGAACGGGTCAAATATAAGGAGCTTGATAACTTCAACGCTCTGATGGTTGCACTCAAGGTTGAACTGACCAAAATCCTTGAGCCTTCGGATAAACCTCTAGTGATTGATCAACGCTTCAATCCATATGTCATCTTAGTGGTGGGAGTGAACGGTGCCGGCAAGACCACGACTATCGGCAAGTTGGCCAAACGTCTGAAAAATGAAGGACGAAAAGTCATGCTGGCGGCCGGAGATACCTTCCGTGCTGCGGCTGTTGAACAGCTTCAGGCGTGGGGGGATCGCAACCAGATCTCGGTCACTGCCCAACAGACAGGTTCGGACAGTGCTTCCGTGATTTACGACGCTTTGGAATCGGCAAAAGCCCGTGGTGCAGATGTTCTAATTGCAGACACGGCTGGTCGTTTACATAACAAGGAGCACTTGATGGAAGAGCTGAAAAAGGTCAAGCGAGTACTGGGTAAACTCGATAAAACAGCTCCCCATGAGGTATTGCTGGTGATGGATGCTGGTACCGGTCAGAATGCGCTCAATCAGGCCAAGCTGTTTAATGAAACGGTGCAGGTGACCGGAATGGCGCTAACCAAGCTGGATGGCACCGCCAAAGGTGGCGTGGTCTTTGCCTTGGCGCGACAGATGCAGTTACCAATCCGCTTCTTGGGCATGGGTGAACAGATTGATGATCTGCGGCCATTCCGTGCTGCTGAATTTGTGGACGCTTTATTTTCTGATACTGAATTTCAATAACAGGGGGATGGGGACGTTCGGTGTTATTAAGGATTCAACGTGCTGGATTCCCGGTCCGTAACCGTACCCAACAACATGATTCATTTTGATAATGTCACCAAGCGTTACAGCAGCGACCATATAGGATTAGATCAAATCAGCTTTCAGTTGGGCCGAGGAGAGATAGCATTTCTTACAGGCCACTCCGGTGCGGGTAAGAGCTCGCTGCTGAAACTGATCATTCTGATGAATCGACCAACATCAGGCTTCATTCAGGTGGGCGGATACCCATTGGCCCAGTTGCGACGAGGGCAGATTCCATCGCTACGGCGTAATATTGGGGTCGTATTTCAGAACCATCAGCTGTTATTTGACCGTTCTGTTTTCGATAACGTGGCAATTCCCTTGCAGGTTGCCGGTTTTTCGCCTGAAAAGGGTGCACGGCGAGTCAGGGCGGCGTTGGATATGGTCGGACTGCTGAATAAAGAAAAGCAAAAACCACAAGCGCTATCCACTGGTGAACAACAGCGAGTGGGTATTGCCCGGGCTGTCGTAAACCGGCCACCGGTGCTGTTAGCGGATGAACCGACCGGCAACCTTGACCCAGAACTCTCAGAAGAGATCATGCAGTTGTTTCACAACTTTCATCAGGCTGGGGTGACTGTGCTCGTGGCGACCCACGACCTAGAGTTGGTTCGACGTATGGGAAAACGAGTACTGACCCTCGATCAGGGGCAGCTTGTCAGTGATTGCCCAATGGTGTCCACATGATCGGTTTTCTCTTCAATTGGAAATCCTCGAATCGGCGTCGTAATACCTCTGAACAACGGGAGCGTGCACGAGCCAAAATGCAGGCCGTTACCACTTGGCGTGATGCTTCTGTTGTATCATCAGATAGAAAAACGACTGAACCTGGGCGTCGAAAATCAGAGTGGCAAGAATCCTTGTCATCCCAATCGATAGCACGGGAGCACCGCAAAACCTCCTCTGGGCTGCGACGGTTTTTTGTTCTGCATAAGCGTGTTGCGGGTGAGGCATTCTTACGGCTGATGGCCACACCACTAGCTAGTCTGATGACAATACTGGTGCTGGGTATTTCACTATCATTGCCAACTCTACTTTACGTGTCGCTCAATAATATTGAAACGTTGGCGAGTGGCTGGCAAGGGGTTGCACGTCTCTCTCTGTTCCTCAAACTTGATACAACAGAGTCGCAGTCCCAGCAGTTGCAACAGACTCTGAGAGGCAAATCAGAGATAGAAAGTGTGACTTACATCTCCGCTGAGCAAGGGCTGGCCGAGTTTGAGCAGCAGGCAGGATTGAGTGAACTAGTGCGACATTTTGGCAAAAATCCCTTACCGGCGGTGCTGGAAATCATACCGAAATTATCACTGACACCGACAGCTATCATCGCCCTGCAAGAGAGATTATCGACGCTGTCACAGGTGGATGTGGTGCGTCTTGATCGTGACTGGATTAAGCGGGTGCATGCGATCCTGGACCTGGGGAATCAGCTGACCTGGGGGATGGCACTGATTCTTGCCGTGTCGTTGCTGCTGGCGATTGGTAATACGATCCGTTTACTGATCACGGCTCGTATGGATGAGATTCGTGTGATCCGGCTGGTGGGCGGAACTGATGGCTACATCATGCTGCCCTTTGTCTGTACGGGATTCTGGTACGGTGTGCTAGGTGCAGTGATGGCTTGGCTGGTGTCTGGCATACTGTTTCTGTTGGCATCAGACGGATTGCATGATCTCCTGCATCTTTACCAAAGCGACTATCGCCCTGGATTCTTGGGTTTTGGCGATACATTGGTGCTGATTGCTGCAAGTACGGCAATCGCTACTCTGGGGGCTTTTATAGCCTGTCGTCGACAGTTGTTACAGGATGAATCCGATGTCGATATCTGAGCACCAAACGATCCTCATAACGACCCTCATGCTGTTATCCCAGTTGAAAAAAATGGCCGATTTTACAGGGCTTCTTATTTAGTCTATATGTACCATGCAGGGTGTTTTTCAATAAGACACAGAAATAACCATGTTTAATATATTGAACTAACGTATGCGTTTGTTGTCTCTTAAGTAAGAGTGTTAAACTTATCAGCTTAGCAATTTGTATTACGAACGGAGCTTGTCAATGGGGAGCAGTGTGCAGCGAATTGAATTATTAGTGCCGGGACGCAATCTGGATGCGTACATTCAGGCCGTTAGCAGTATCGCTGTATTGTCTGCCGAGCAAGAGCGTGAACTGGCTGAACGCCTGTACTATCAAAATGACTTGGAAGCGGCAAGACAGCTGGTTATATCACACCTGCGTTTTGTCGTGCATATCGCCAGAAGTTATACTGGTTATGGTCTGCCTCAGTCCGACCTGATTCAGGAAGGCAATGTCGGCTTGATGAAAGCGGCGAAGCGGTTTAATCCTGAATATGGGGTACGACTGGTTTCTTTCGCGGTACACTGGATCAAAGCTGAGATTCATGAATTTATTCTGCGCAACTGGCGCATCGTTAAGGTCGCCACGACCAAAGCGCAACGAAAACTGTTCTTTAACCTGCGTTCCAACAAGAAGCGTCTTGGCTGGTTTTCCTCAGCTGAAGCAAAGGCTGTAGCCAATGATCTAGGCGTAGACACGACGGTAGTCCATGAAATGGAGAGTCGGATGGCTGGCCAGGATACTGCTTTTGATGGTTACGCCGATGATGACAGTGACTCCACCAGCTATCAGGCGCCGGTGCACTACATCGAAGACTATCGTTATGATCCTGCAGCGCAGGTTGAAGAGCTCAATGGAAAGGAGTACTCCAACCGACAGCTGGAGAGTGCCCTGAACAACTTGGATGAAAGAAGCCGCGACATTCTCAAGAGTCGATGGCTGAATGAAGATAAAAAAACAACACTGCACGAGTTGGCTCGCAGATATAGCATATCTGCCGAACGCATCCGGCAGCTTGAAGCCAATGCGCTGAAGAAACTAAAAGGCTACATGGTAGCCTGAACGATCTCTAATCAAACATAAAAAACGCCGTATAGTGGCGTTTTTTTATTATCTTCTTGCTGGATAGAATTGAATAAAGCCAAAGTGAAGTCGCACGAATCTTAGAAATCGAACTTTATACGTTATAAAGAAATTAAACACTAATAAATTGCGCATTCATTAGTGTTTATTGAGTGTTTATTGAGTGTTTATGACAAAATGGGTGTTATTGAATTGGCACACCGCACAGATGTTATTCGGAGTGTTTTGGAATAGGATAATTTTCCACAACGAAATCAATATCCTTATCGCCTCGACCACTTAAATTGACCAAAATAGTTTGATCTTTAGGCAAAGTCTTTGCAAGTTTCATGGCATAGGCGATGGCGTGTGCAGATTCTAATGCGGGGATAATACCTTCCAATTGAGACAGTTTATAAAAAGCATCAATTGACTCATCATCATTACAAAGTGCGACTTGAGTACGACCGATGCTATTCAAATAAGCCTGTTCAGGACCAACTGATGGATAATTAATACCACTGGCAATGGAATGTACAGGGGCAGGCTCACCCTCTTCATCTGTTAACATGATAGAGTTAAATCCATGCATAATGCCTTCTTCTCCATAGGTAAGACTAGCGGCATGTTCACCGATTTTTTTACCCTTTCCTTCAGGCTCTACCCCCGTTAAAACAACTTCATCGTCATCAATGAATCCTGAAAAAATACCCATAGCATTACTACCACCACCCACACAGGCAATCACATGATTAGGTAGTTTTTCTTCAAGTTCTAAGAATTGCTCCTTGGCCTCAAATCCTACGATTGACTGAAAATTACGCACCATCAATGGAAATGGATGAGGCCCGACTACTGAGCCGACACAGAACAAAGTGTCTTCGTAAGTTTCCATATAAACGCCAAAAGCACTGTCTACCGCTTCTTTTAAGGTTTTAAGTCCATGGGTTGCAGGCACAACGGTTGCCCCTAAGATTTTCATCCGCACCACATTAGGATGTTCTTTTTTTATATCCACTTCGCCCATATGAATTTCACATTCAAGACCAAAGTAAGCTGCTGCTGTTGCCAATGCAACCCCATGCTGACCAGCACCTGTTTCTGCTAATACTTTTTTCTTGCCTAAATATTTTGCCAACATAACTTCCGCCATGCAATGGTTAAGTTTATGGGCACCGGTATGATTTAAATCTTCACGTTTTAAATATATTTTTGCACCACCGCAATATTCGCTCAGATTTTTAGCATAAGAAATAGGGGTAGGACGACCTTGATAATGCTTTCGAACACTGTTTAGTTCGGCAATGAAGACAGGATCATCTTTTAATTGTTGATATTTTTCTTCTATCTCAGCCAATGGCTTTTCAAGAATAGGTGGTAAAAAAGCACCTCCGTATTTTCCGAAAAATCCTTTTTTATCGGGTTGTGTTTCAAGATATGGTTTTGACATTTTGGTATCCTCTATATTATGGAAATATATAAGCTAACATATTTCATAATGGATATACAATTCATAATATTAGATTAATGAGCACTGAAATACTAAAAGCATTTCTCGAAGTTACGACTGTAATGCTTTATGATGGCACGATTGTATCAATCACCCAAGAATATTATGGTGTTGATTAAGATCGAAGCCATACAAAAAAACATCAAGATGGTTAGAGAGTATGAAATATACGGGGTATTACAATCTCGCAAAACCTGAGTTTGTAAATAAAGTAAAGGCCACGTTTACTCATTTTGAACTGAGTAAAAAAGATGTGATTCGAGTCAATCTAGGAATCACTTTATGGATATTCAAAAACCTACTACCGAATGCAATCGAGTTTGGCAGTTGCTCGACGAGGTAGCAGTAGATGTTTCGCAGACGCTATACAGAGGAGGCGATGAAGTGCTACTGACACAGACTCTTTTGTATCATAGAGAGCGCTTCATTTCCTCGTACCGACTGTTGCTCTGGTGTGCTGCGTTCGCCCCAGCCTTCGTAACTCAGGTCTTCCTGTGGCAGTTCATCAATAAACCGGCTGGGGGTGGTGTCGATGGTTTCGCCAAATTGGCGACGGGTAGCCGCCAGCGTCAGTGTCAACGCTTTGCGCGCCCGAGTGATACCCACGTACATCAGTCGCCGCTCTTCTTCGACATTATCTTCTTCGATACTGGTGCGGTGTGGCAATAGCTCTTCTTCCATACCCACTATGAAGACGTAAGGATACTCCAGCCCTTTGGACGTGTGCAGGGTCAACAACTGAACCTTGTCAGAGTCGTCCTCTTCCTCCTGTCGCTCCAGCATATCTCGGAGCAGGAGGCGTGCGATGGCATCCTCAATGGTGGCGTCTTCGTCAGCACGACTCAGAGTTTGCTGAAGCGCCTCTACTAGGAACCAGACATTCCCCATCCGTTTTTCGGCAACCACTTCGCTGCTGGAGTTCTGATAAAGCCAGCTCTCATAATCACTGTCTGCGATCATCTCCTTGATGGTGGCGATAGGATCTTCGGTACTACAACGACGAGTGATATTGTCCATCCAGCCGGTAAAACGACGCAATTTTTCCACATGACGAGCATCCAGCCACTGCTCCAGTCCCATCTCGTGGCAAGCCTCGTAGAGAGTGATATGACGCTCGCCGGCATAAGTGCCTAGTTTTTCCAGTGTGGTCGAGCCGATCTCTCGACGCGGTACATTGATAATGCGTAGGAATGCATTGTCATCATCCGGATTCACCAGCAGGCGCAAATAGGCCATGATATCTTTGACCTCAGCCCGAGAGAAAAATGAAGTGCCGCCGCTGATATGATAAGGCACTTGGTGTTGCTGGAGTTTCATTTCCAGCAGACGAGACTGGTAATTGCCCCTGTAGAGAATAGCGTAATCTCGGTAATGGGTACCCTTCTTCAATCTGTGGGTCAAAATGTCCGTGGCGACCCGTTCTGCTTCTGCATCCTCGTTGCGGCAACGGATGATGCGAATGTCATCTCCCATGCCAAGATCACTCCATAGCTTCTTTTCGAAGATATGAGGATTGTTGTCAATCAGTACGTTAGCTGCTTTCAGTATTCGTCTGGTAGATCGATAATTCTGTTCCAGCTTAACCAGTTTTAGCCCGGGGAAATCCTCATTCAGCTGAATTAAGTTTTCCGGTCGCGCGCCACGCCAGGCGTAGATGGACTGGTCATCATCACCCACTACGGTAAACCGAGAGTGGCCGGCGACCAGCTGCTTGACTAGCAGGTACTGGATAGAGTTGGTGTCTTGATACTCATCGACCAGCATGTAGTGGATCTTTTTCTGCCACTGCGCCAATGCCTCAGGATTGTCACGGAATAGCTGAACGGGCAGCAGAATCAGATCATCAAAATCGACAGCATTGTAGGCTCTCAGTGTCCGGTTGTAGTGCAGATAGACTCGTGACGCCAGCATCTCTTGATCATTTCTTGCTATCTGGAGAGCAGTTTCAGGCAGTAGCAGATCGTTCTTCCAGTTGGATATAATATGTTGAATGAAATCCAGTGAATTATTGTTGTCTGCCAACTCTCGGTGCATCAGCTCTTTGATCAGCGTCTTTGCGTCTTGGTCATCAAAGATCGAAAAGCTCGGTTTAAATCCCAGGGCCTTGTGCTCCTTACGGATGATGTTCAGGCCGAGGTTGTGGAAGGTTGATACTGTCAGCCCATGGGAGGCACGTCCTTTTACCAGCTTACCGACACGTTCCTTCATCTCCCGTGACGCCTTATTGGTAAAGGTCACGGCGACAATATTGCGAGCTTTGATGCCGCACTCTTGAATCAGATAGGCGATTTTGGTGGTAATGACACTGGTCTTGCCACTACCTGCGCCAGCTAGCACCAGCAAAGGGCCGCTGATGTAGTGAACAGCTTCTGTCTGACGATCATTGAGTCTGAGCACAGTGGAGAGCAGCTCCTCATAAAACGGACATTGTACCCTAAAGCGTATTCCGATGAATCTAATCACTGGTACCCGTTTTATCCGATCACTTGATTTTCCAACGCAAAGCGCTTGATCCTAGCATTTTCAGTGATCAATCTGACACACTAACTATTTAAACACCATGTTCAATTATAATTCAGTGCGTACAGCAACAGAGATGATCACTGCAATGGCCATATCGCAAAAATACTTACACTTAAAGGTGATCACGCTAAAATCGCTTATTAAATAGGACTATATAAAATAATTAATTTACAAGCAAGGAACTTTATTACCTAAATGGTAGTCCAATAGATATACGATGCATTTTTATCTCATAAAAAAATGTACGAATGAGTTCATGTAATTTGTTAGGTTAATAACAAAAAAAGGATAATTGCAATATGAATTTATATGAAAAATCAACACATACTCTATGCGAACGGGTTAGAATTTTTTTCGCTCGTCCTACTTGTGAAACATTCACTGCTATATTTGATAAACGCTATGTTACTTTACTCCAGCACGACCGAGATGCGATATTAAATGGAACAATCATCACACCTAAAACTACTATCGATTCAATTAACAGAAGAACAATATCACTTAACAATAATGAAGTTAAAACAGAAAAAACTCCGCCTAAAGCAAAAGTCGTCTTATCAAAGGCTAGTGGGAATAATATGCTAGATCCAGAGCTTCATAAATATGGAATCGTTTTAAATTCTGCCAAGTCTAATAAATCAACGGTTTATTATTATCATTTCGATAAATCCAAGAATGAATTCATTACAAAAGAAGCAGATGAGCAATGGACGAATAAACAAATCGAATTAGTTTATCAGACTATTGACAATAGTGAATTAGATGAAATATTAGATACCAATAGGAGATTAGCAGAAGGTCAGCAAGCAGGGCAAGAAGATAGTGCGAAGTTCTCGTGGTTCCTAGAAAACAAAGATCATTTATACCCAAGTGATGTGTCTGTCATTGGCGACACCCATTCAGCAGTTGCTTTCGCCCGTGGTAAGAGAGAGAGTATGGAGGATGCTCACATGTTATGTGTTCCATGTGGCGATCATTACATGTACGGAGTATATGATGGACATGCAGGGGCAAAGATTTCTAATTATACAGCTGCTCACTTAAATAGCTATATTGAAGATCAATTACACTGCTGGGATAACGACGTTATTTATACTGACAAAAAAACAAAAGAAGAGACATCAATGGATAAAAAGACCCGTCACTGTAATGCCTTAACAATGGCTCACGTATTATTAGACGAAGATCTTCCAGAATCAGTAGACAGTGGTGGTGGCTCTACCGCTATTTCTGCAAATTTAATTGATAACGACCTTTATATCAGTAACGTAGGTGATTCTCGGGCTATTTTAATTAGTCCAGATGGTACGGTTATACAGCTAACTGAAGATGCGAAACCTATGACTGCAATGGATGATGGATCGTATGCAAAAAATAGACATACGGATGGTATCTTAGCCAGAGGAGGGAGCCTAGCCTATTTGAAATATCCTTACATCACAGAGGATAACGAATCGATACGTATAAACGGTTACTTGTTAGTTGCAAAATCACTAGGTGATAAACATTTGGGTCCTGATGACTCAGATTTAGGGTACATGGGCAGGGCTACTTGGAAGAGTGCTGTACAGATGTCATACACACAGGCGGTGAGTGCACGACCGGATATAACCTTTGTCAAACAACCAGAAAATGGCTGGGATGGTTACAAGCTGTTGTTATGTTGTGATGGCTTGACTGATGTAGCGTCTACCAATCAAATTGGCGCATATGTACATCAAGAAGCTAGCAAAAACCGTAGTTACTCTGAGATCGTGAAGGGGTTAGTATTCACGGGAGTTGAGACATCTCTTGATAATGTTACGGCTATGTTATTGGATGTCAATAACATGAAGGTACAACACAACACAGAACCAACGACAACTCCAGCTACAGTCACAACTACAACTACAACTACAACTACAACTACAACTACAACTCCAACTCCAACTCCAACTCCAGCTACAGTCACAACTACAACTACAACTCCAACTCCAACTCCAACTACAGCCACAACTACAACTAATATGACAGATGAGACTACAGCTAATATGACAAATGAGGAATGAGTTAAAGCCATCACGTTGGATAACGGCTTTGAATTTTCCCATCATGAAAATATCGCGGCAAGGCTTAATACGAAGGTTTATTTCGCTCATTCCTATGCATCAGGAGGTGCTGTGCGAATAAAAATACGAATGGTGTGATCCTCCAGGGTTTTCAAAAAAAAGAATGTCACACAAGTTATAAAGATTATTGGGCTAAAAAAACGCAAGATAGCGATTCACGAGAGGTTTAATAAAGTACACCACTACAGCAAAGAAAGTGTTAATACCGATAAATAATTATTTAAATTATGTACCGCTGTTTTTAATATCCAGCGGGACAGATAACCGTTATTTTTTCAATTCTACCCAGTGTGATAAAAACAGTTTTGACCCTATTTATAACTCTTCTACGACCACTGTTTTTTATTTATAGTACATAAAAATATCATCAACAATGGAATTGTAATCAATATTAATTGTCTAACTAATTGAAAAATAGAATTTTTATTCCTGTTCAAATTCCAAAAATTCTTGGAACTAGTTAGGTGAAATATTATGGATACCATGATACAAAATGATGGTCATCATTGCCACAGCGTCAATGCAGCTCAATCTGTTAAAAACACGAACGAAAAATACAGTTTTTTTTCGTTCATTGTTTGGGTTTTAAAAAACGTCAAATCGATTGTTGGGTTTTTTTCGTCGCGAAAAACAAAGATGCCTGATATAAAGATGAACAATCGATATATTAAGGTGGTTTTTGTTGGTGCTGGACCTGTAGGGCTTTGGACAGCAATCCAAACAAAACTGAATAATAGTAAAGCAAACGTTACGATGTATGATAAAAGAAATGCTTATGATAGAAACCACACCGTACGCATCGATAAGCACTGTTTTTCATCGGGAATAATGAAGGCTGAGGGGAATGATACGGTAGAAGCCTTGAAAAAACTTCAAGATGATATTAATGAAACAAAAGGTTATATTCGGTGCGATGAGTTGGAAAAGAGATTAAAAACGATTGCTCTAAACATGAGAATATCTGTCAACAGTGGAGAGGAGGTAACCGCAATCTCTTCTAATAAAGTTTTTTTGGGTGACGACAAGGAAGATAGTTACGGTATATTGGTTGGTGCGGATGGTGCACACTCTAAAATTCGTAAAGCAATGCCAAAGTTAGAATCAGATGAAAAGGTGTATTTTAATGCGCTTTCCCCATCCGATGAAAACGATGAATTTACGAACGGAATGAAGCGAATCTATCGAGTTAGGGTTAAATATAAAGTAGATGAAAGTCTGTGTAAAAAGATGAATTCTGATACTCGATCGTGGCTTAAATTAGTGTATCCTGCAATAAAACCAATCAATTCTTTTGTGGCTGAACATGTACAACGTTGCCCTGATGGAGGAGCGTATATCAATATTGATTTCTTCATTTCAGATAAAAAAGAGATTGATTTCTTTTACGATAAAACTGAAACGAATTCAATGGAACAGCCGAGGAGGTATAATTTTAAAACACCTGCAACGCTGAATGAATTGCCTCAAACGTTGAAGGAAAAAATACTGACTTGGGTGGGCGTTAGGTGTCAATATTTGCAAGATAAAACCCCACAATTGGATAGTTTCAGCATTGCACCTTATTATTTAGGACATTACCGAGCAAAAGAGATGAGCTTAATTACTTCGGAAAATACAGCTGTGTTATTGACGGGGGATGCAGCCATTGGACTACCATTCATGCGCTCATTAAATAACGGATTACATTTGGGTTCAAATATGGGGTATCAATTAGCCAATCTGGAAAACACGACTCTGCAGAACGTCGTATCATCTATTGATATTTATCAAAAAATCCGTTATGTGAAAGAATCTTTTGTATCTTCACTAAAAAGACGTGTGGTCAGTGCCGCTCTCGCTCTTATCAATGTAAGTAACCGTGTGCCTTGGCAAGTCAATAAGTTTTCGAATACCCAACTCGCTAACATGAGAGCAGCCACAGGACTAACAACCGATACGCTTTGATGTTAATAACGACTAATCCTCATCGGCGGGGGCAGACTAACCCAGCCTTATCATTTGGCTCCCTCCCATATCGGGTAGGTAGCCATTTTTAGCTCACCTGAGCTGACCAGCACAAAATGCCAAGGTAACGACTTCTTCGTCACTGTTACAGGTCATGGAGGATGTTTTCGCAATAACGAATCAGATGGCAGACGCCCAATGTCGCTAGATGTGCATGACTATTTTCAAAGACCGTCCACAGGGATTATATTGAAGTGCTCAAATATACATGGTATACGATGCATTAACCATCAATAGATTCATTACCACCCGGATGTTAACCGGCAGGAGTGTCCAGTGTCTCAGCCCGTTTTCTGGCTCTGGCGCATCAAACGACTCTATGTCCGTTTTATGCTTGCTTTTATGGGTCATGCTTTGGCGAAGGCCAGCCAATCAGACACTATGATCAACAATGCATTAAAATCATTACCAAACGGCTTCAGTTTTTCCTTGCGCGTCATGCCCGCAGGCCCTGCACTATGCATGAAGAAGGTTAATGGACGCCTGAAACCACTGTCCAGCACGACCACTGGGCAGCATTTGGACATCCAGTTCAAGCATCTTGAGCATGCATTTGCTGCACTTTCATTTCAGGAAGGCACTACGATGGCATTTGCCCGAGAGCGCATGGTCGTCGACGGCGATCTCCAAGCCTCCATGCGTTTGATTCGATGCATTGAACGGTTGGAAGTCATGATTCTACCGAAACTGGTTGCACTACGCGTAATACGCCATTATCCATCACTGTCGCTGGGCAAAAAACTAACAGGTGCATGTCGGATCTATCTCGGAGTGTTGAGCGGTTTTGTGATGGGGTACAAATAAATGAACAAGGGATACACGGAATTTTTCAGTCCGGTCAAAATCATTGCCGGCCAGAAGGCACTGGAACACATACCCTATGAATTGACCAGCTTTGGCGCAAGCAGGCCCCTAATCATTACCGATACCGGCATCGTCCATGCTGGACTGGTCGAACCTGTCAAGCAGACGCTACTGATTAGCAATATATCAGTGTCGGCGATTTACAGCGATGTACCGCCAGACTCTTCCACAACACTGGTCAGGCGTATTGCTACCATCTACCGAGAAACGAATGCTGATGCCATTATTGCCATTGGTGGCGGCTCGGTCATCGATACTTCCAAGGGAGTAAACATTTTGGTGTCAGAGGGTGGGGATGATCTGTTGGTATACAGTGGCCTTGGAGCGCTCACCAAACGACTAAAGCCGTTATTTATTCTGCCGACAACTGCCGGCACTGGCTCAGAGGCTACTCGATTTGCTGTCATCAAGGATAGCACTAATGGCCGCAAGGTAGCTTTTGGTTCTGCGTTCCTGCTACCAGATGTCGCTGTGCTGGATCCACGCATGACGCTTACATTACCATCGTACATTACTGCGGCAACAGCCATGGATGCCCTGACGCATTCTGTGGAAGCCTATATTGGTATTGCCAAAAACCCATTAAGCGACGCTTATGCTGTCGCAGCCATCAAGGCCATATGCGAAAATCTGTGTATCGTACTGGCGTCGCCGGATAATGCGTATGCACGATTGAAGCTTGCAGAGGCTGCCACAATGGCGGGCATCGCATTTTCAAACTCCATGGTCGGCCTTGTACATGCCATCGGCCACTCCATCGGTGCAATTACTCACCTGCCGCACGGTGTCTGCATGAGCATGATGCTGCCCCATGTGCTGAAATATAACCTTCCGCTCAGTGGTGATGCCATTGGTGAATTATTGTTGCCACTTGCAGGCCCCGACACTTATAGCAGTACGCCGGCCAAGCAACGTGCAAATGCCGCCATCACAGCCATTCACTCACTGCGTGATGAATTGCATGATAAAACCGGTCTACCACGTACGCTATCGGAAACTGGCAAGGTTAGCCAATCACAATTTGCGGATATCGCAAGCATGAGTATTGATGACGGTGCCATACTTTTTAATCGCATTGATGCTGACTATGAACAGGTGTTGGCCCTTCTAATGGAAGCTTGGGATTAAATTAGAATCTACTGGGAGCCTTTAAAAATCGCTTACCAGCCCAAACATTAGCTGAGCTTAGAAAAATCTGATCCCAATCACCGTAACGATGCTGATTACAGCCTATTGGAACTTGCAGCTAAGAAATAGCCATAGTGAAATCGTCGATATCTTTCGTCGGTCTCTTGCTAGCTCATAATGCTAACCCAGATCCCAATAAAAATGATGAACGTAATTTGGTGCGTTTCTTTAACTCACTGGTAATAGCCGCCTCGAATATGGATTATGATACTTGCAAACTCTTGCTAAGAGATGGTGCTGATGTCAATACTTATTCTGGGCATCCTAAAACAACAGCGATTTTTGGAAAGATTTTGAAAAGATGGTTTTTCAGGGCAGGTTAGCTATACATCAGCGCAATAGAGTCTGCCAGTCTACCGAGAGATCCCCTACCACACTGAAGTCTGGATTAAGCAGGCTTTCCTTACGGTTGTAGCGCAATGGTTGCAGTGCAGGATCAAGCACGCTTCCGCCGGCAGCCTCAACGATGGCCTGTGCAGCAGCAGTATCCCATTCACTGGTTGGACCACGACGCGGATAGATATCCACCCGACCTTCCGCAACCAGACACGACTTGAGGGAGCTTCCCGCAATAGTGAAATGCACCTTTCTGAACTGTCGTTCAAACCGCTGCATCAATGTCTTAATGGTGTTTTCACCATGACCGCGACTGATCGCAACACTAATAACGCCTTCCGGTGCACAGCTACGCGTACTCAGCGAGACAGGCTCTTCATCATCGGACTGTCGCCATGCACCTCCAGTATTATGTCCCCCAAAATAGCAAACACCGGTCACCGGCACATAAATCGCGCCCAATACCGAAACATTATTCTCAATCAGTGCGATATTGACAGTAAATTCATCAGTGCGATCAACAAACTCCCGAGTTCCATCCAAAGGATCCACCAACCAGTAGCGTTGCCAAGTCAGCCGCTCAGACCAGGCGGCAATATCACTCTCTTCCGAGAGAATAGGCAGCTCGGGGGTCAGTGCCTGCAAGCCTGCACGGATACAACTATCAGCCGCAAGATCCGCTGCGGTTACCGGTGACTCATCCGCCTTAATCTGAATACCTCTATCTTCACGCTGATAGACCGTCATTATAGCCTTGCCGGCCTGCTGACAGAGCTCACACAACGATTGAGTCAACGCCATATCCATGATCATACTTCACCTTACGCTAATCGCGAACTGAACCTGCTTTCATTGTAGCAATACACTCAGCCATACTTCCGAGCCATTGATTGTGAGCACCACGATGATTTGCAATAATTTTAACCTCGGCCTACCTCAATATTGCACCAATTTCACCTGATTGTATTGCTTTATGCACTGGGCTCTGCTGATAAAATTCCAAAACCAAGTAGAGAAAGAAACGCATTATATTTTGATGGAGTGTATCAAGCATACGTTCACGTAAACCGACCAGTAGCTCTTCCCTGCTCGCAGTCGACTCACGGTAACCGTCTTTTACAGCCACCCACTCCTTACCACCATGCTTAGTCACTCCGATGATTACCAGCAGGCATAATCGGTCATCCATCCGCACACTGCTATAAACGCCATCAGTGCACATATTAAAACACGCAAATTTCATTTGCTAGTGCAACAGTTTTTCTAATCTAACCCCATAAGAACATAGACGTCTCATACCGTTTTTCACCCACTTTTAAAATTTATTACACAACACAAATTGCAATAAACTATTGACCTGTATAATAACGATTATCGTGTTCATAACCTCACCTGCTGGAACCAACTGCTCGCTATACTGTTCTCTTCTCCCCATAAATTTGGTACTATTTTCCTTCGGTTAGCTAAGTATCTGTTTTTGGCATAGTGATCTCGCATTGGGTTTTAGTCGACCGTGAACTTCGTCCACTGGTCATCCTTAACGCAGAGTTACGCCTTAAATCTCAAGCTGATGCAAGTCAATGTTGCATACGGGTAGCTGGTGCTTCAGCTTTACTTTGATAATCACGGGTAACTATCTGTGTCAGTACACGGTTTCAATAATGCCTGGGTGCGAGCTTCTCAATACGTTACCCGATCAAACGAAATACCCCTTACACATATTGGTGTTTTGTTATGAATACCGTTATGGCACTTCGCAAGCTCAACGCCGACCAAGTTAAAACTTGGGTTCGAAAACGCATGTCCTCCGATAATATTCACCAAGCATTGCGCTTAGCGGATATCTATTACCGCCATGCTCGGAGTACCGAACCGGTTGAGCGGGGTGCCAGTGAGATGTATGGCGCATTTCTCTGCCTCTGGAAGTTCATACAGCATCGACCAGAGGGGCAATCTTTGTTGCGTGCCTATAACCCCACTCTGGAAGAGCACCAGTGGTACTCTTCTCACAGCGTGGTTGAGATGCTAACAGAAGACATACCTTTCTTGATGTCCTCCATCATCATGGAACTGGATCGTCAGGAGCTGCGTATTCATAGTCTGACCCATCCGGTCATTAACGTTGTACGTGACCCGCAGGGAGGCTTTCAGTCAGTCCATGATCATGATGAGAACGTGCGTGGCGGTCAGCTAGAATCGCTAATTCGGATTGAAATTGAACGCCAGCCTGATGCATCATCACTACAGCAGGTGACGAATGCTATTCAGCAGGTAGTGACCGATGTTCAGCGAGCCGTTGAAGACTGGCCTCTGATGCAGAAAACACTGGAAAAGACCATCAGCTACTGTGACAGCCTGCAGGTACCGGTCGCAAAACAGGAAAAGCTGGACGAGTCCCTAGCGTTTCTGCGTTGGCTGAACAAGGATAACTTCCTATTCCTCGGGTACCGCTATTACGAACGAGTACAGGATGGCGATAACGCCATCCTGCGCACCCAAGAAGACTCCTGCTTGGGCACCTTCCGTAATGAGGTCAACCACTCGAAGAAGGTTCTTCTGTCAGAACCATTAATGAAGCAACCGCAGGAGCTGGAACTGCTGTTGATTACCAAGTCCACCATCCGCTCCAGCATTCAGCGTCCCGCGCATCTCGACGACCTCGCCATCAAGCATTTTGATAATGACGGCAACGTCGTGGGTGAATGGTGCTTCTTTGGCCTGTTCTCCTCGAAAGCCTACAACTCGCCGCTTAATCAGGTGCCTATATTACGAGTCAAAGTCCAGAAATTGCTGGAGAGCGCCAATGTTCCCGTAAACAGTCATTCTGGCTGTGCGCTGCGTCATATTATTAACCAGTATCCTCGTGATGAACTGTTACAGGCCAGTTTCGACAGCCTGTTCGAAACCATCATGGATGTTTTAGAGTGTCAGGAGCGCCGGGAGTTGCGGGTGTTCATCCGGTCTGATCGTTATGGCCGTTTTATCAACGCCATGGTGTATGTGCCTCGTGACCGCTTCAATACCCAATTTCGACTAAAACTACAGCAGATTCTACTGAAGGAGCTGGATGGTCACAGTATTGATTTCAATGTTCAGCTTTCGGCAAACCCGCTAACGCAAGTGCAGTTCACGATATATTGCCAGAATGCCAGTGAGAAAGTGATCGATATCAACCACATTGAAACCATCATGACCGACACCATGATGATGGGCTGGCAAGATCAACTGCGAAAAACGTTAATCGACAGTACTGGTGAAGCCCATGGCTGTCGCCTCTTTCGTCGTTATGCCAATGCCTTTCCAGTCGCTTATCGGGAAGACAACTATTCCCAGCAGGCAGTAGGGGACATCGACCGACTGGAAGGGCTGAACAACGCTCACTCATTACATACCCTGCTCTACCAACCGATGGATGATATTGACTGCCTGCACTTCCGTGTTCTGGGTCATGGAGAGATGCTGACGCTGTCCGACGTGCTACCCATTCTGGAGCATATGGGTGTTAGCACATTGAGTGTGCGACCCTACAACATACAACCCTGGGATGCAGAACGGGCTTGGGTGCTCGATTTTATTATCGCCGCATGTTCTGGCCCAGACTTGAACAATAACAGCTTGAAAGAGCAGTTCCAGCAGACCTTCGTCCGCACTTGGAAAGGAGAGATAGAAAACGACGGCTTCAACGCCTTAGTCATCAGCACTGGACTTAGCTGTCGTCAGATCGTTTTGCTGCGAGCACTGGCTAAATACCTTTTGCAATTACAGGTGCCGTTTAGTCAAGCATCCATGGAACAGACTCTGAATGGAAACCCAGCCATTACCCGTATCCTAGTGCAGATGTTTGAAGCCCGATTTGATCCGGCTTATAACAAAAACAGCCTGGCAACGACTGAAATGCTTCTGGCCCAACTGGAAACAGCCCTGGATGAGGTCAGCAGTCTCGATGAAGACCGTATCCTGCATCATTACCTCAGTGTCATTCAGGCAATGCTGCGTACGAACTACTATCAACGCAATGATAAGGGCGGCGACAAGCCATGCCTCTCCTTCAAGGTGAGTCCGAAGCAGATTCAGGCTGCGCCCTTACCTCGACTGAAATTTGAAATATTTGTCTACTCCCCGCGAGTTGAAGGTGTGCACATGCGCGACGGAAAAGTGGCTCGTGGTGGTTTGCGCTGGTCTGATCGTCGGGAAGACTTCCGTACTGAAGTACTGGGTCTGGTCAAAGCACAGATGATGAAGAATGCCGTCATTGTGCCGGTCGGTGCCAAAGGCGTATTTATTCCAAAATGCCTGCCCCCTGAGCGTGGTCGAGAAGCGGTAATGGCGGAAGGACTTGCCAGCTATAAGATCTTTGTCAGCGGTCTGCTCGATATTACTGATAACCTAGTACAGGGTGAGGTGGTGCCACCGGTTAATGTCGTCCGTCATGACGACGATGACCCCTATTTAGTCGTTGCAGCGGACAAGGGAACGGCCACGTTCTCCGATATCGCTAATGAGATATCGGCTAGCTATAATTTCTGGCTGGGCGATGCCTTTGCCTCCGGCGGCAGTCAGGGCTATGACCACAAGAAGATGGGGATCACTGCCCGTGGCGCTTGGGAATCTGTCAAGTGTCTGTTCCACGAAAAAGGACTGGACATCCAATCCGAAGACTTTACCGTGGCGGGCATCGGCGATATGTCCGGAGATGTTTTTGGTAATGGCATGCTGTTGTCAAAACATATCCGTTTAGTGGCGACGTTCAATCATATGCATATCTTCATTGACCCTCAGCCTGTGGCAGCGACATCGTTCACTGAACGTCAGCGACTGTTCAATCAGCCTCGCTCCTCGTGGGAGGATTATGACCAACGTTTAATATCAAAAGGCGGTGGTATTTTCAGCCGACAAGCAAAGTCTATCGTTCTAACGCCAGAGATACGCAAAGCCTTGGGTATTGTGAACAAGGTGCACTCCATGACACCGTTTGACCTGATCCGGGCGATCCTGATGGCGCCGGTGGATTTGCTCTGGAATGGAGGCATAGGCACTTATGTGAAAGCGGCTTCCGAAACGGATCTTCAGGTTGGCGACCGCACTAACGACTCTGTTCGTATTAATGCGCTAGAGTTGCGTGCAGCGGTTGTCGGTGAGGGCGGCAACCTAGGTATTACCCAGCGAGCTCGGATCGAAATTGCTCGCAATCGCGGACTGATTACCACTGACGCTGCGGATAACTCCGCTGGCGTGGACAGCTCTGACCATGAGGTCAACATCAAAATTCTTCTGAACCAGGTGACTGCTGATGGTGACATGACCGTTAAGCAGCGTAACAAGTTACTGGTCAGCATGACCGATGAAGTGAGCGAACTGGTACTGCAACACAACATCCTCCAAAGTCACCGTTTGAGTCTCAGTACGTATCAGTCTGCGACGCTGTTCAATGACCACCGTCACCTGATCCAGTCGCTGGAAGATGAGGGTCGGCTGAATCGTCAGCAAGAATGCTTACCGTCCAACAAGGAGATAAAGGAGCGAATCAATATGGGTGAAGGGCTGACACGACCTGAAATCTCAACGTTACTCTCATACGCCAAGCTCAAGCTATTCGATGATTTAGTAGAAGCGAAGGTGGATCAGGACGCCGATCTAACAAACGAACTGCCGCGCTACTTTCCGACAGCCCTCCGTAAGCAGTTTGTGGATCAATTGAATCAGCATCCACTGAAGACCGAAATTCTGGCGACCCATATCGCCAACATGGTTGGTAACCGTATGGGAGCAACCTTTGTCGATTATTTACAGAACGAGACTCAGTGTCAGCCCATTGATACAGTGCGTGCTTTTGCTGCGGTGTGTGACATTTTTGATGTACGAGCTATCTGGAAGCAGTTTGAAGATTTGACCTTCAGCGTTAACAACAATGTACAGCTGGAGGAGTTGACTCGGGTTCAACGTCATATTGAGAAGGCCTGTATCTGGATGCTACGCCACCATAATGCCGAGTTAGATATAAAAGCGCTAGTCAACCTGTATCGCCCAGGTGTTGAAGCTGTGGCGACAGACCTTGCCGATTTTCTGGGAGAAAGTGATCGAATCTTGCTGGTCGAACGTCAACAGATGCTGATCAAAGCGGGTATCCCGAAGGATCTGGCGCTTATCTGTGCGAGCTTCCGTTACCTATATTATATGCTGGATATTGTCAGTATTGCGGCGCGTAACGATCAATCAGTCAAGGCGACAGCCACTGTTTATTTCGGATTGGAAGATCGCTTGGCTCTGAACTGGCTTCGTAACCAGGTACGAGGGCTACCAGAGAGTGACCTCTGGCAGCGTAAGGCCAAAGCCTCTCTGCGTGACCAGCTGGATCATAGCCTTGGCCAAAATACCAGCAGCATTCTGAACGCTAAGGGTAAGAAACCGATGACCAAGCTCAATGCCTGGTTGGAACTCAGCGCTGTGCCAGTCAGCCACTGGCAGCGCGTTATGTCGGATATTGAGAAGGCCGGTACCCCGGACCTAGCCATGCTCTCTGTCGCCGTGCAGGATTTAGCTCGGCTGGCCAACGCCTGAGTAGCAACGTAGTTGACGACTCGGCGAAGAATGTTGTGTATTTAGCGATAATGAACGCATCTAAAAAATGGAGTATGCCGATAAGAAACTGGCAAGTGGCGATGAATCGTTTTATGATTCGATTTGAAGGTCACTGGGTGGATTATATTTAAAACTGGCAATTGCACAGAATTATTTACACCCTTAAATACCCACGCTATTCGTCGCTGTTTGAAGTTTGTAAATTAACATTTTTCTCTTCGGCATCAAGTATTTCATGCAAAATATCTTGTGAGGAGAGTGAATTTACGTCCCTGCTTTTCGAAAGAGAAATTATAGCCCATAGTATCTGCTCTGGCGGATGATCCATATCACTGACGGCTTGTGCTGCAGGTGTTTCTAGAAGATGTGCGTATATGGAAGGAACATTTGTTTTATTATCGCTTTTTTGGGTGTTCGTCACTCGCTGGATGTTTTCTTCATCCTTAATATAGGCGCAGTCAGAATACCATTTTTGATGTTCTACCATAGGGTTGTTGTCAGCTTCCCACTCTCTTAGCCCACCACCACAAAAGAAACAGCGAACGCAGTCCTCCAAACCAATATACCAAAAACCTGATTCAGCCAAATAATTTGCTGCTATCTTGTCGCTTGGCCAGTTCACAAAACTTTCTTTTCGAGCACTCAAAAGGGTATATTCTGGATGTATGGGGTGTGTTTGAGGTTGAGTTTTTATCTTTAAAGAGGGGTAAATATGTTCAGACAGAGCTAATGAGTTCTTTGGATGAAAGCTTGTGGATTCTCCTCCACTAGCTTGGTTTAACAGGCTGTCTTCGCTAGGATTTCTCGCATTTTTAGTCTCAAGATTTTGTCTATAAGAAGAGGTATTGTCATTTTCTGGCTGCGTGACTAGTCCACTGCTACCACCCACAGCTCCCTGATCTTGAGACTTCGACACAGCTTCACCAGGAATAATAACATTCATAATATAGGATTGAATTATTTTTGAGTTTAGGTGATCTACATTGCCATGTACTGAAAGAGCAGTCATGGCACTTATTATATGTAGAGGTAAATAACCATGGTCTAGCAGTGCTTTTCCCATAGGCACACCAAGATAAGTGGTATCGTGAGTCATATATATTTTTTGTAGATGACAGTACAGGTTATATTCCTTTTCGGCGGTAAAAAAATCTAGGCTGCGGTTATAGGCACAGCTAGGAAACCACGTGCGATGCTCTTCATAAGGATTTTCAAGTGGCTTCCACGCCCTTAATCCCCCTCCGCACAAGAAACAGTAAACAAGATCTGTACCGCTGGTATCCATATACAAAAAACCTGCCCCTGCCAGCCCTTCAGGTTTTTGCACATGACTGTAGGGCCAGTTAGAAAAAGTTTCATGCCTCGCGCTGAGAGTTATATGTTCGGGATACTCGTACGTTATCGAGGTTGAGACCTCACTGCTGGAAGTGTTTTCAGTCTCTTTATCATCACGTTGTGGCATATAACAACAGGTGTTGCTGTAATGAAACTTTTCTGTCTGTTTAGATGGTTCGCATAGATAGTTTCTAGCCTGAGCTGAATTAATTGTTCGATGACATATAGTACAATGGACATCCCTTGAAGGGCAGTGAAAGCAACCGTTTAATGACATTCGTGTAACAGAATTGGATAAATGTGCATTGTAGTAAGGAGACATTTCTCTATCTTGGTTGGTCATTGTATACAGCCGTTCGCCTGCATGTGATATACCCTCCTCATCGGCTAAAGCGTAACAAAATTTGTTTGTACTACTTTTGATCATACAAGGCGTATTACCTTTACTAACTGAGTGCATCAAAATAATTACTCTTTTTTATAACCGTACAAATAAAAATACTGGATGGAATTGGATGGAGAAGTTGTCTAGTTGAGTAAGTTCGAGTGATATTGTTCAAACAAAGTTCAATTTAATATCTTCAAGTCGAGAATTTGAACTCTTTAATATTAGTATTGTCTATACAGTTAACAGCCGCTTTAATAAATATATGGAGCTAGAATTATAATGAATCAATCAAGTTTGTCTTACAAAGAGCGAGTTTCGCTTTGTTTACATCATT
Organism: Endozoicomonadaceae bacterium; assembly: GCA_023146365.1. Classification (GTDB taxonomy): domain Bacteria; phylum Pseudomonadota; class Gammaproteobacteria; order Pseudomonadales; family Endozoicomonadaceae; genus Kistimonas. The sequence goes on along the minus strand of JAGLCE010000077.1, from coordinate 4,680 downwards.
ATTATATAACTAGCTCAAATATCATAACGTCATCTTTGTGTAGAGTATGTCTTTTTTTAGGAAGAAGATGTTGTCTGTTGCTTGATGAGGATAGCTGTAACATGCTCCTGATTGCGCGGCAGGGCTCGGCTGATCAAGTCACACATAACACCAAATTAACCGACAGAAACATTTCGGATGATGCGTTAAATGGGATTAATTTTTATGATTATAAGAATAATAAAAAAGAGGACGTATTGGGTGCAGATAGCACCATGCTAACAGGCAAAAACATTTCAAATGATGAGTTTGATGGACTTAATTTTAATGATTCTACGCATAGTCAAGACGATAAACTTTTTATTAAAAATGATCCATTATTCAAGCATATAAATCGAATACAAAATGGAGCTAAGGATGACTTCGATATTTCAGCGTATGTGAAGCATCTAGGATTCGATGATTCTGAAAACATAATTGCTTGGCTCCATTCTGTGGCCGGATTGAAAAAAAGACTTCTGGGTAGATGTAATAATCAAGAGGAAGCAAAGCAAGCGTTAGTGGCGCATTATAAAATGCTTTTTAATATATTTCGAGATGTGGATAGTGAAGTTTCTGTAAGGTTCAGATCTGATGAAAATTTTAGACTTCATCGCATGGTACAGAAGGGTATGTACGATATTAAAGTTGACTTGACTTATGTGCAAACATGCACAAATCAGTTAGAAGTAGATGATGCTACAGTTGTAGATTTAATGACTGTGGTGAATCACGTCATAAAAAAATATAGTGGTTGTCCTTCTGCTGTATTGCTCGGCACCCAGAAATGTTATAATGAAGTAAGAAATTTATGCTGTGAAGGTTATGCGCCAAGCAAAAGCGATCTTTTACATAAGATGGAGGGTCGGATAATAAAGAATATTTGTGAAAAATATAATGAAAATGGAAGATCAGGAGAAACTAAACAATTGAAAGTAAACCTGAGGAAGGATGTAATTCCTAAAGAAGTAGCTAAGGAAGTCACCATGGTGTTTGCATAAGCAGCATTATTTACAGTCTCGATCTGTCACTTCGTCTTGAAAAGAGAGTTATCAATTTTGATGAGAATGTCGAATATTAACTCGTTTGCGCCATAGTGACCAGTCTAAAAATCGCCACATTTTTAGCAAGACCCATGAACCGAGTTCTGGCAATTCCGTAATCTCTTTTATAGGTGGCAAAAGGACGCTCACTGCCCTTGTTACCGCTATTTCTTTGTTACGAGTTTGCTCTTTCGATAGAAGGCTTCCCTCTGTAGCTATTGCTCTCAACGGATGATGCGGTGCTCACCAAAACATGGGTCGTCCGCAGCCTTTACGACCCCACAGCTGGCACGGGCGGGTTTTTTTATCCAGTGGCAGTGAATATGTGCATGAGCTAAACCCAGACGCGCAACGGGTCACCTTTGGCCAAGAGCTTAACCCTGAATCTTATGCGGTGTGTAAAGCCCTTACCTCAGCCCAATCAGCAAGCTCGCACTTGAGTGCAGCCACATCGATAGCCTCCCTGATCAGAGCGGCTCCGGTGGTCAAGCTGAGTGAATAGTGATTTGCTGCCATTGATGGTTTTGTCTCATTCTGTTGATTGTGCTGCTCTTTAATCCACAACTCTATTTCAGTCTGTTTAAAGCGCCAAGATACCCACCTTAAAGGCGGGTATCTTGCCTGCGGTCGCCATCCTGTAAACAGTGCGCTCATTTACGTTGAGGTAATCAGCCACCTGTCTCACGGTTAATAGTTGATCACCCATAACTTTATTCGTATTCATCAATGGTTTATTTTATTAAATTTGTCAAAAAAAAATAGTACACTGTTGTCTCTTGATGAGCGAGGGACGGTAGAGGGGGAGTGGCAAGTTTTCAGGCAGGTTTAACAAGGGCTGGGAAAAACCATCCCGTTGAGATTAGCGATTATCATAACTCTCAACATAACTCTCAAAATAATTCTCACCTGAAACAGGTTGATGAATATAAACGGTTATCAATACTGGCAATACCGGTTATAGTTGGTTGACACTAAAAGCTTTCACCTTTATTGTCGCTTAATCCTGCTCAATGATTGTCGTCTAATATTGGTTCGCATTATTAGACGTATTAGTGGATAACAATGATAAAAACCCTACCACTCAATCCAACAAGTAGCGGTGATGAAGGTGATCGAAAGCAGTCAATAACCTAGCACATTCAAGGACAATTTTGCTGTATTAAAGTCCTGTCAATTTAGCTAACACAAGACGCTTAATTCAGGATGAAAGAATGTCACAACAATCGATCTCCGCACTTATCTGGTCAACCGCCGACTTACTGCGTGGTGACTACAAACAGTCAGACTATGGCAAGGTCATTCTTCCACTCACCTTATTACGACGGCTTGAATGTGTTTTAGAGCCAACCCGTGCCGCGGTGCTGGAAGAAAAAGAGGCGCGCAAGAGCCTTGGCATTTCGATGGAGCAATTTCTCACTCGTAAGTCTGGCCACAGTTTTTACAACACCTCAACCTTCACTCTGAGCAAATTGATGGCAGATGCCAACAACCTCGAAGATAATCTCGATAGCTACATTAATGCGTTCAGTGCCAATGCCAGAGAGATATTTGAGAAGTATGACTTCAGTGCTCAAATCTCTAAATTGGCAGATGCCAAATTGCTCTACCTGATCGTAGAAAAGTTTGCCAGTTTTAATCTAGCCCCTGCCACCGTCTCGAACCATGCAATGGGGCTGATGTTTGAAGAGCTGATCCGTAAATTTGCTGAAGCGTCTAACGAAACGGCGGGGGAACACTTTACCCCAAGAGACATTGTGCGGCTAACCACCTCCCTGTTGTTTGCAACGGATGATGCGGTGCTCACCCAAAAAGGGGTTGTTCGCAGCCTTTACGACCCCACGGCTGGCACGGGCGGGTTTTTATCCAGTGGCAGTGAATATGTGCATGAGCTAAACCCAGACGCGCAACTGGTCACCTTTGGCCAAGAGCTTAACCCTGAATCTTATGCGGTGTGTAAAGCCGACATGATGATTAAAGGGCAAGAGGTGAAAAACATAAAACATGGCAACACCCTGAGTGACGATCAACTGGGCGCTGACAAGTTTGACTATATGCTCTCTAATCCGCCCTTTGGGGTGGAGTGGAAGAAAGTACAAAAGTCGGTAAACGATGAGCACGAACAACAAGGCTTTAACGGTCGGTTTGAGGCGGGGTTGCCACGAGTGTCGGATGGTTCTTTGTTGTTTCTACTGCACCTTATTTCCAAAATGCGACCAGTGCATGAAGGGGGCAGTCGCATTGGTATTATCCTGAACGGTTCACCGCTGTTTACGGGGGGAGCAGGCAGTGGCGAGAGTGAAATTCGCCGTTATATTTTAGAAAACGATCTGCTGGAAGTGATTATCGCCATGCCGAACGATATGTTTTTTAACACAGGCATCGCCACGTATATCTGGATTCTCTCTAACAACAAGACCAAGCCGCGCCAAGGGAAAGTGCAACTGATTAATGCATCAAGCATGGGCAAGTCGATGCGTAAATCACTGGGCTCTAAACGTAAGTGTTTAGATGAAGCCGACATCAGTGACATTGTAAAACGCTATGGCGAGTTTGAAGCGAGTAAACTCTCGAAGATATTTAACACCACCGATTTCGGCTACCGGCGCATTACCGTAGAACGCCCACTACAGCTAAGCTTTTACCCTCACGATGCAGATAAACTCGCTGCCCTGCAAAACGACAAAGCCTTTGTAAAGCTGGCGGATGACCTTAAAGACGAGATAGTGACGGCGCTGAAAGCGTTAAAACCAGATAAAATAACCAGCCATGCCACGTTTACCCATGGGTTAAGCCAGCGCATAAAAACCAAACTCACCGCCAGTCAGTTCAAACTCATACAAAAGCATATAGCAGAGCATGATGAAGAGGCGCAGTTGTATAAAGACGCCAAAGGCAAGCTTGAGGCCAATGCCAACCTGCGCGATTATGAAAACATTCCACTATCGCAGGATATAAACGCCTACTTTGCCAAAGAAGTCACGCCCCATGTGCCACAGGCATGGATCGATGAAAAAAAGAGAGATGAGCAAGATGGCAAAGTGGGCATAGTGGGTTATGAAATACCCTTTAATCGCCACTTTTATGAATACAAACCCCCAAGAGCATTAGAGGAGATCGATACCGAGCTAGAAACATTAAGCGCCGAAATAATGGAGATGCTTCATGAAATATAGCCAATATGCCAGTTATAAAGACAGTGGGGTTGAGTGGTTGGGACAGATTCCTGCGGGGTGGGTAACACCTTCATTAAAATGGTATATCTCAATTGCTAGTGGAGAAGGATTATCTAACAATGATATTGAACCAAGTATTGATAGGAATAATATTTATAAAGTAATAGGTGGGAATGGTGTATTAGGATATTCATCCAAACAGAATACTATATCTAAAGTTTTTTCTATAGGTAGAGTTGGTGCATTATGTGGAAATATACATTTTTTTAATGAGCCTTGCTGGATTACTGACAACTCGTTAAAAGTATCATCTTGGAGAGAATTGTCTGACAAGTACTTATATTATATGTTATTGGCAGCTGATTTAAACAATTATGCTAATAAGAGTGCCCAACCTTTAATAACTGGAAGTCAAGTAAAATCTTTAAAGGTTTCTTACCCCCCCC
>JAGLCE010000076.1 GCA_023146365.1 Endozoicomonadaceae bacterium | reverse complement strand
GATATATTGTGGACATATGGGGTCGACTTGATTTTACCAGCCTGGCTGCCTGATCAATAAAAGTGAAATACTTAGATGGGTCTGTTTTACCTGTTAGGCCTTGTCCTGTCTGGGGTTAAGGTCATTATTTTTGCTTTGAAGTCACGGATTCAGGTATATATATATTGGATTAGAGTACTTTCTAAATAAAAAGCTCATTTTTATTTAGAAACCCCTCTATATCTTGCACAGATACTTCAGCTTTTTACCGAAATAAACATTGATCTATACCTCGATAGTTTTTTTCAAACAAACCATTTTATTGAAGAACCTAGCATATCAACAGTCTAAAAAAAGTCTTTCTTATAACACGCAAAACTAAAAACATTGAATCAAAGGGAACCTGTGGTGACCCAGCCTTAAAATAAAAAGCTTTTTAGAAGGCTTCTCTACACGAACACGCATTATGCTCGGAGTGAGTGGTTCAGTCTTGCCAATATCAAACCAAACGGCCTGATTATGCCACGGCTGGATAAATCGTTGTTACCAGTAACGCTTGAAAGCTGAAAAGGCGTGTTCGATTCGTGATCTACAGTTCAAGGAAGTGATGAAAGAAGTTCCGCTGGCATGGGATGGCTATGTCTATATGGCTGGTCGGATGAATTATCTGAAAAAAAAACAGGTGTGGAAGCCAGCTGTACAGTTACCCATGAATACCAGCAATCGTTTCAATTGGGTAACCGTTCACGACTGGATTTGCTTGATACATTGAATATCAACCTGCTGAAAACCATGCGTGAACAGCTTAGTTATACGACAAGCCAAATCCAGTGAGAACCAAGATCTAGAGGACTACTTCAATCAAAGAGCTACCTCAATACAGACCATCATCCAGACTGACAAGGCTGACTCTCTGCTCACCTCGCATCTTCTCCCGAGTGCTACGACGTGCCAAAAGCTTTTCCTGAGCCGCCGCAGGGAAGTCCATAAAGCTGATCATGTTTTTTGAAATCATCAACTCAATCAGATCTTCCAGCACTCGGATGAAGCTTATATCGGATGACCGCATGACGTTCTTGTCGTCTTCCATTTTCTTATTAAGAAAAGCCTTCAGCTCCGGATCTTCTTGACTTACCTCTTGCCACTGGTCGTCGATCGGTTTTTCGGATAGCGCCACAATTGCGCCTGCTTCGTCTCTGAAAACATAAGACATCGCTATCACCTCCATATCCTGTCGCAAAATATACTTTATAGAAAAAATAACATAAACAATTTTACTAAAAAAATGCACTTCATAGAATTTATAATGGTGGCAATCGAGTGTTTAGATCAAGAATACTCATCATTCGAGACCTCAGCATCACTAGCAACCTTAGACTTTAACCGCCCTCATTAAACTTTTCTCATTTTTTAATCCATTACAAAGCTCACCGGGGGGGGGCCATTTAACGCCAAATACAAAATCAGCAGAGAGCATCTGAGACGACCTGTTTTAGAAGCATAAATTAAGGAGAGCAACGTCTATATCTGACCAGCCCAACAACGCTTCCGTACCATCAAGACCATGAAGAATTGGATGATTTAGCTCAGTGGCTGAAACGAAAAGTTTGGGCTGTGTTGTGAAAGATTTTTGCATGCCGATTTTTTACCAGAATATGATTGGCTTTGTTCAGTTATGCTGAGGTCTCAATAAGTTTCAAAGAGAGCTCTTTCCCGAAGGACTGGGCGGACTGCTGCTTTCAGGAGGCATCAGTGAGATGAGCAACATCTGTATAAGGTCGTCAGCAACATCACTAATGAGCTCTTCGGATTGTCCATCGCCATTACCCATGTTCGTCCACAGAGTGGCGTTGAAAGAGATATCCAGCAATTTAATAGTGAGGCTAACCTGTGGACGGCCTTCATCATCTCTCTCCCAGCGATTGACAGTGCCGGTCACCCCCCGTGAAATACCGCGGTTTTTTGTCCATTGAAGAGCATTTTTCAATTTATGAGCATATTGAAGACTCTTGTTCTTATCACTAACCCAGCTACTTTTAGGGGGCAACTGTAAATCACTGAAACCTTGATCAGTAAGGATGCGAGTTAACAGACGTTCCACTTGAATGCTCACATCTTCCGTAGCAGCCTCTATCGGTAGAATCGCCCACTGCTCACGAATATCGACAGAGCAATAACCTATTTTCCTGTTAAGGACGCTACAGGCTGAAAGCAATGAGAGCACGACGGCCAGCAACACCCATTTTTTAATCGAAAGTGCTGTGCGTAACATATTACTCATGCGTACTGACTTCGGATGGATGGACGATTCATATATAACCATTGAAGCGAAATAATCGTGGCGGCATTATTGGTTTCATCTTTCGCCATTTTTTTGAAAGCTTCTTCGGCCGACAGTACATGGACACGAATATCTTCATCTTCTGCATCTAATCCATAGATGCCACCTGCGTTGCGGCTGTCTGTCAGGCCGCAAAAAAGCCAGATGCGCTCGCTACTGACACCCGGCGTTGAAAAATAATGGGTAATGGGTCGTAAGGTGCTTATTTCACAGCCGGCTTCCTCCATCGCCTCACGACGTGCGACAACTTCTGGCGTCTCACCAGCATCAAGCATGCCAGCCACAACTTCCATGATCCACGGCCACTCTCCAGCAACAAAAACTCCCACACGGAACTGTTCAACCAAAATTACGTTATCCAGTAGCGGATCGTAAAGAAGCACGCCTGCTGCGGAGTGCCTGATCAATACTTCTCGTGCCAGTAGCTTACTCCAGCCACCTTGGAACAGAGTATGCTTCAGATAATAACGCACTGCGCTGAAAAAGCCATTGAATAACGTCTCTTTCCTGGAAATAACCACATTATGATTTTGATAAGAATCAGTCATTACAGTATCCAAGCCGACTCATTTGAATGGAGAGGTGGACGATAAAATTTCTCCGAAAGTATTAAATCCCGGATTTCCGGAATCACAAGATTATCCAGCGCTTGGCGACATTCAATCTCACTCAACTCTGAGTTTTTCAGAATATGCCGGACGTGTGAGCTACGTACATCTATACGCTCAATGGCTGTAAACAACGACCAGCGCGTTTCAATATCTTGGTAACGGTAGAAACGGTGCCAAATAGCTGGGGCTGCATTATCCGGTCCACGGATAAAGGTAATGCTGACATCTGGATGAGTCGCCTCAATAGCTGACAGAACATCAAAACTATAAATCGGTTGATTAGGCCGTTGCGCTAACATTTGGCTTTCAATATCACTGATCTCCAATTGACAGACTGACAGACTAACCACTTCAACAAAACGTTTAAGCATCTGTAGACGCTGGGCAAACGGTAGCGGTTGCTTGCTGAAAGCATGGGCGGCGCTAGGCACCAGAATGATACGATCAAAATGTTTAACTGATTGCTCAATGACATCCTTATGTCCGAGTGTAGGGGGGTCAAATACGGAACCAAATACGCCGATCTCAATCATACGAACAACCGTGTTTCTGTAACGGATAGAGTGATGAAATTGTAACTGAAAGCGTTTTTATGAATTGGCAACAGCTCAACAGCTTTAATACTACCAGTTCTTTGTCAAGTGCGGAGTAATAAAGCCATCGTTGATGCAAACCATGCACAACATTAATGATGCCAATAACAGATTGATTATGCTACGCATTTACTTTAGCAAGAACCAATAAAAGCAGCAAGTGCAGACGGAGGCTACCTTCAGCACTGTGATAAGAGCCATTAAAAACTAACCATTCTCATCAGTCAAAAATAGATTTTCATTCATGGGATAAGAAAAAGCATTGCTTATTACAGTTGCCATAACAATAATTCAGCATCAGCATAACTACATTCCATAGCCTCCATAACCTCCATACAATACATTATATCCACTACAGCAAACAACAACTTCATCATCGTAATCCATGCTTCTATAAAATCTATGCATGTACATTCCATTTTCATCCAAGCATTCATGGCCACTCATCATAAATTCATAAATGTACCGTAACAGACGGTCAATTACCTATTCACCCTGTTTGTTTAATATCAAGTTTTTCTCTCGAAGAGCAAATCCCATACACCATGACCAAGATTCATGCCGCGCCTTTCAAACTTTGTCAAGGGGCGGTAGTCAGGACGAGGGGCGTACTGTTTTTCTCCAGCTAGGTTGCCCCAGCTTTCGGCTGCTTGCATGATCCTCATCATCTGTTCCGCATAGTTTTCCCAGTCCGTGACCAAATGAAGAACACCACCCATCTTCAGCTTGGGGCGCAGAGCCTCAACAAATGCGGGCCGAATCAGACGTCGTTTGTTGTGGCGCCTTTTGTGCCAAGGGTCAGGAAGATAGATCTGTACTTGATCTAGACTCGCATCAACGATACATTTTCTGAGCACTTCCACGGCATCATGACAGTACACTCTAATGTTATCCAAACCGGCTTTACCCACTTCGTTCAACAAACTGCCAACGCCAGGCCGATAAACCTCAACACCAATAAAGTTCTTTGCCGGTACCGCTGCAGCCATGCTTAGCAGTGAAAGCCCCATGCCAAAGCCAATCTCAAGAACCGTTTCAGCTTGACGGCCAAAGGTTTTTTCAATATCCAGCCAGCCTTGCTCCAATATCAAGCCGTAGGTTGGCCAATATTCATCAAAGCCTTTTTGCTGGCCAGCCGTCATTCGTCCAGCACGAACGACAAAACTTTTTACCGCACGATGACAGGGTGTTTGTTCAGCGTTTGTAGAAATACTAGTGTCGATCATGGGCTTTTTATAATGTCAGTGAAAAGGCACTAGTCAGACTCACTCACCAAGAACCACGGAGGGAGTGCTAATAGGAGGGAGTGCAAGAGCATTCTAATAATTGTATTGAAAAAAGCAATACTATAACTGAACTCACAAAAAAAACAACAATATAGAATAGGACAATGCGAAATTAAAAAGTACGTTTTTGGGTCATGCCGACACTCCAGCCATTGTAAGTGTAAGGCCTTATACACAATCAAGCTGAACACTAACATCTCATTAGATGCTCTTTATGCACGAAAAGTGTAGCTGTAGTGGAAGTCATGGATTCAGAAATCTCTCCATACATCAAGCCAAGGCAGTCTTTATTTCCCAGTTTGCGCTCTCGTTGATCCAAACTTGTTCCACCAATTGCTACCGCACTCTAGCCTATTTTAAAGGGATTCCTCATCACTGCTGCTACAAAAAAACCTGATTTCATCTTTTTTTAGACGAGGATCTGTTTTTAGACGAGAATCAGAGGTAACAAGAGAGCCCGTATTTTCATTACATCTTTTCTCCAGCTGACAGGCTTCATCACTGTTAATATATGCACAATTAGGATACGATGCTCGATGCTGTATAAATGGGTTATGTTCAAGTGTCCAGTCACTTAGTCCGCCACCGCAGGAAAAACAACAAACACAATCCTTATCTCCTACATACCATAAACCTGCTTCAGCTAAAAAATCGGCTATCGGCACATTATTACGAGGCCAATTATCAAAAGTTTCTTTTCTGGCATCGAGAAGATTATAACACGGATGCTTAGGCATTTTAGCTGGCCTACATCTACTCACAGGTTTACTCACAATTACCTGAGCTTGACTAGTAGCACTAGTTTCTTCTTTAGTTTTAGTACTATTTTTTTCAATAACATACGTTACCATTGCTTCTATGTTGTCCAAATTTCCAGGGTCATATATTGACATTGCTTCCATCGCTTCTAATATATCGCTATCTGAATATCCAAATTTTTTCATTGATATTGCTGACGTTCTAGTCAAATCCTCAGCACTTACACTGCATGCATCTCTTCTCTTACTCTGTAGATACTGATCTTCCATTTTCAAAAAATTACTGCTTTGAATATAGCCACAGTGAGAATAGTGATCACGATGATCTGCATAAGGATTATCATCTGGCTTCCATTCATTTAAATCGCCACCACAAAAAAAACAATACACAACATCTTTATTACCGGTATAGAAAAAACCGGCTCCTGCCAAATCTGATCGTTTTGGTTTCCCATCACTAAGCCAGGCACCCTCGACAAAGGAACGTTCCCTATCACTGAAATCATTATATTCAATACGACTGATTTCTCCCTCGTATCCGCGGTTACTATTTTCAGCAACTTTTGAAAATTTACAACAGCTACTACTATCCCAATGATATTTCTTTCTTATATCATCAAAGTCTAGAAAGGATGTAATTTTCATTTCAGCCATAGTCCTGTGGCATTTACTGCAATGTATCTCTCCCGTAAGGCACTTAAAGCAACCGTCTAATGAAATAGCTTCCAGAAGACTCCTCTGAAGAGAGTAAGCTCCGTTAACAGAAGACTTTGAATTTACACTTACTGTCTGCTCTCGCTCGCTTAAGCGTGACATACTTTCACTATCGGTTAATTTATAACATTCTTTGTTTTCCTTACTCATTACCTTACACAATAATTGGCTACTGCTAATTGAACACATCAAAATAAAAATCCTCTACCTTAAAATTAATATAATATTGGGCATTAATATGGTTTATGAAATCATAACTTACCCAAATTGAGACACTTATTTCTAAAACAAATTCAATTAAAATGATGAAACTTAAAATTAAGTTGAAAGCGGGCTTGTGTCGATTGCGTTTATTGTATTAATCAAGTCTTACTTAATTGTTTTGACTAGCGTCATATACCAAAGTTTCTCTTACAGCATAATCGGGTTCAGAATCATAGCAAGAGTCAACAGAATAAAAACTATTACCATCAGAACAATACGCATTAAAATCATCATAATTCATATCAACACTTAACCTTTTCTCTGTGCTACTAACTAACAGTAGACTTCACAGTGGCTATTTTTTGCTAATCAGCATTTTCGATCATTATTTAATCACTGAATAAACACACACGGAGTGCACCTGCATCCATGCTCAGCTACTTGGCCATGCTTTGAACGACACTCGTTTCCGATAAGAAAAAATGCGCAATGAGTATCCGTACACCTCAACGGTGCAAGACACTAGATAGCAGCTGGTTCGGTTAAACCCTTGGCTGATTCTCTCAGCAATACCATGGTGATGGTCAGGTCTGCCTAAGACGAATAATCATCCATCACTCGTCGGCATAATGTTGATCTCAGCATGAAAAAGCAGGGAGGGGAAATGAAACCCCATATATTGCGTTAAGCAGTTCACGAATCAACAACATATTGTGCTTTCCTCTGTCTACTTTGATAACATGGCGGCGATTCTAAAGAAGAGAAAACTTCTGGGTGTTGCCCTACGGTAGTGAACTGTTTTACAGTTGGAACCCTGCTCCCTGTAAGTGGTGACAGACAACGCCTCTTCCGGGCCCTATAACTGGTTCGACACAGAAAGATCACCCCAAACACCGAGAGGTAAATATGCGTAAACCTGACCTTGTTGATGCTATCGCAGACCGTTCTGATCTCACTAAAGACAAAGCTTCTGCCGCACTGAATATTATCCTGGAAGAAATCACTAGCGCACTTGAGCGTAAGGAAGCAGTCAATCTGATTGGTTTCGGTTCATTCGAACCGCGTGAGCGCAGCGCTCGTATGGGCAAAAACCCCCAGACAGGGGAAACGATCCAGATCAAAGCCAGCACCACTGTGGGCTTCAAACCGGGAAAGGCGCTCAAGGAAGCAGTCAATGTCTAACTCCGGCTATCTGACCGGCCAAAACCCGGTCAGTATACTCGTTTTTCGCTGACCTTCGCTGTCTTGGTCAGCCTCACTCCTTCTTCTCACTAAAGCGTCATGTTTGGATCGAAAAAACACTTGCAAGGAGAGCTTGACATGAAATTTCGACTGCTACTTTGGGCACTGGGATTCCTAATGGCTCGTGCCAGCCGTACTAACCCGAACTTCAAAAAGCAGTTAAAAGACAAGGATATAGTATTCCAACTTACCAGTGATGATGGTGCTGCCCGTCACTACATAGTGAAGAATGAACGGATTCAGGCACGACGCGGTGCTATAGAGTCACCAGCATTTAGCATTAACTTCAGCTCTGCCGGCAAAGGCGTTGAGGCACTAACTGCCAAAAATGCTCAAGCAGTATTCATGCAAGGGATCCAGAATAAGGATATTGTCATTCAAGGAAATCCGGCACTGGTGATGTGGTTTCAGTCTCTGACCAAAGAGCTGATGCCCAAGAAAAAGAAAAAAGCAAAGGCAGCCTAACAGGGAAAAACCGTTTGATATTGTTTTGATTGCAGTGAATGAGCACATCTCCAACTAACCACGACCATAAGCGACATAGTGTGGGTATCATTAACATTATACCTGAATATCTGTGTCTATTTTGACATATTAGCAGTGATTGCTGGTATTGCTGGTGGATCATTTTTTCCAACACTGTTGTTATGGCTGGGTGCACAACGATCTTTTTCAAGGTAGTTGGTACTATTTACTTCGCTGTTAACCCAAGGCATTCAGCTCAATATTTTTCGATTTATCGAGGTTCAACATAACCACTCCGATAGATGTACAATGCCTCACTGTACTTCGAGCAGCGCTCTCCGCTTTCGCTTGCTCCAACATCAACTGACGCTTCGTGAACATTTCGCCATCTGTTTCAGCACAATGCTCATCTGGCGTCACAAATTGCAATCATTACTTACTACATCTCTTACGCCCGCTAAAGCCTTAAACTACCTTAATCCGATTGAGTTTTTATCGGGAAAGCGTGTGTGGAAATCTAGGCTTGAGTTTGTTGATAAAGCTGAAAATATGGTGATCGAGTGTTTCCGATAGTTGTCACCCCTAAAAATCAAAAAACTGGGGCGGATGACGAGTCACGTATGGCCAAATATTCTGCCGAACGCAAAGAAGCAGTTTTAAAGCAATTATCGCCTCGTCGCTGGCACGGCAGGAGGGTATAAGTTACGCAACCTTGCATAATTGGCGCAACAAACTGAGACAACAAGGTCAGCCTGTGCCAGGAAATACCACGTCGCCGGATGATTAGTCGGCAGAAGCAAAACGAGCAGTCGTTGCGGAAACCATGTCTCTCTCAGAATCTGAGTTGGGCAAATACTGTCGAGAAAAAGGCCTTTAACGGCAGCGCATACTGGAAATAGGTTGCTTGCCTGAATACGCCAGCTTGCCACCGTCACAAATAGTGCCGTCACTTCTGGACAAAGGTGTGTATATGGCCTCAGAAGCAAGCTTCTATCGAGTTCTAAAAGCGAATAATCAACTGCATAGGCGTGGTCGCAGTCGGCAGCCAAGAAAAAAAAAGCAAAGCCTTTGAGCTACACCGCGTCTGGGCCAAACCAAGTCTGGTCGTGGGACATAACGTACTCTCTCTGGGCTCAGGTATCGACAAACAACGGCTGGAATCACTACTTTTGTTCGGATGGGAAACGACGCACCACAGGGCAGCAGAAAACTGCTGGATCTTGGGAGACTGTAAATAACTCTGTGTA
>JAGLCE010000075.1 GCA_023146365.1 Endozoicomonadaceae bacterium | reverse complement strand
GTTTTCAGATGGTCTGGCCGATGACTCAATCAAATAAAATCAAACGTCGTTATCGAATCCATTGCAAGGTTTCTTTATACTGTCACAACTTACTTCAAATAAAGGAATTCCAGATGAATTGTCTCAAAGGCAAACGTGCACTGATCGTCGGTGTTGCCAGTAAACTCTCTATCGCCAGCGGCATCGCTGAAGCTATGCACCGAGAAGGTGCAGAACTGGCTTTCACTTATCAGAATGAAAAACTCAAGAGTCGGGTTGAGACGTTTTCCGAGCAGTGGGGTTCATCCTCAGAACTGTGCTTTCCTTGTGATGTCTCCAGTGATGAACAAATTGAAGCAGTATTCACTCAACTCGCCAAGCGCTGGGATAGCATTGATATCATTATTCATGCCGTCGGCTTTGCGCCAGGCGACCATCTCAACGGTAACTTTGCCGATGTTACGACCCGTGAAGGCTTCAAAATAGCCCACGACATCAGCACTTACAGTTTTATCGCACTGGCCAAGGCCGGTCGCCAGATGATGGCCGGTCGCAATGGCGCCCTGCTGACCCTCAGCTATCTCGGTGCGGAACGTACCATGCCCAACTACAATGTCATGGGACTTGCCAAGGCCAGCCTAGAAGCCAGCGTTCGCTATCTGGCCGCCAATCTCGGCGAAGAAGGTATTCGAGTGAACGCCATCTCTGCAGGCCCCATCAGAACGTTGGCCTCCAGCGGCATCAACAGCTTCCGTAAGATGCTGGCTCACAATGAAGAGCGGGCACCGCTGCGCAGAAATGTCACTCAGCTGGAAGTCGGTAATGTTGCCGCCTTTCTCTGCTCTGATCTCGCTAGTGGCGTTACGGGTGAAATCACTTATGTCGATGGCGGTTTCAACATTACTGCCATGGGTCAATTATCATAGTAAGCGTCATTAATAATGCGACGATTTCCACCAAGTGGATCAGTTGCGATTGGCCTCACTGATTCACTAATATAGTCGCCTTACTGATATATCGGCGTCACCAAGGCTCAAATCATCTCACGCTTGAAGAGGCCTGCTGGGTCGGCAGAAACTCTCTGCTGAAGCGGGATGAGCCACTTAAACCATCACAACCCGTCCAACCAGAGAGGTTCACGTTTTGACAACACCTCAATCAGGCATTTTGCCAGAAGCCGCCACCAACGCTACGTTTATCACCCTGCTGATCAATAACGATGCCGACAGTATTGCCTCCCTTCGTCGTACAGCTTCTTCGATTCCAGCGATGACCGCCGAATTGGCACAGCATCATGCTGACAGCCCTCTGGTCAGCACCGTTAGTTTCGGTGCCCACGCCTGGGACACGCTATTTCCCGAATCCCCACGCCCGAAACACTTGGCCCCCTTCAAGGGACACAAGCAAGGCTCGCGTCAGGCGCCATCCACACCGGGCGATATCCTCATCCATATCCGTTCCGTCCGCCAAGATATCAACTTTGATCTGAGTCGCCAGATCATGGACAAGCTGATTGACAGCGTGCAAATTGAGGAAGAGATTCACAGTTTTCGCTACCAAGATTCTCGGGATATGATCGGTTTTGTCGATGGCACCGAAAATCCACAGGGTAATGACCGGTCTGACGTTGCCCTGGTCGGTGATGAAGACGCCGCTTACGCCGGTGGCAGCTATATCAACTGCCAGCGCTATGTCCACGCAATGAATGACTGGGAGGCCATCCCGATAGAACATCAGGAACAGATTATCGGTCGCACCAAGGCTGATAACATTGAATTCGACGATAAACAAAGCGTCCCAACTGCCCATATCAAACGGGTCAACATTAAGGAAAACGGTAAAAGCCTGGAGATCCTGCGTCACAGTTTACCTTATGGTGACAGCAGCGAGTGCGGCCTGTTCTTCATAGCCTACGCCCGCAGCCCCAAGCCATTCGATCGGATGCTGGAACAGATGATACATGCCGACCATCACGGTCATTATGACCACCTGCTAAACTTTACTCTTCCAGTGACCGGCTGTGCATTCTTCGCACCGTCTATTGATTTTTTGGCACAAGTCGATGGTTGATGACACCTGAACTATTAATGGCGCAGAATTTTTTGTGATTTTTTTTGTAACAGCGGAAATATAGCAAGATAAAATGATAAACTCAAATCTCAGCTTTATTAAATTATTTTTGAGATACGTCACATTTATGTTTTTTTATATTTCTATGAGTTTTCGCATGCCTTATTAAATTCCTACTCAGAGTAAATGCTTTTTGACATATACAACATTCATATGGTCGTTTCTTTGAATGAGGTTTAACATGCATTTTAAAATCTTTCGTAGAAAATTTTTTTTTACATCCATAACATTCATTTATTTTTTTATTTACATGATGTTTAGCATGTTTTTTAAAGCTATCCATCCGACTAAATCTCTTTTTGCAGATTTCACATTCTAACATTATTCCTCTATGTACACACTCAACATGTATTTTTAAAGCTTCTTTTCTTTTAAAGGTAGAGCCACATTTTTCACATAAAAATTTTCTTATATTTGAATGTATATCTATATGTCTTTTAATATTCCTTTTGCTGTTACTAGTATGATCACAAAAACTACATTCATAATACTCATTGTCTTTATCGCCCTTGTTAACTATTTTTTTTTTGCTTTCTATAATTTTATCATCCGATATTTTCACCAAAGATTTTAAATGATTTTTTTTATGTCGAGAAATAGCCTTATTACTAAAACTAGAAAAATCACACTGTGTACATTTAAACAAACATTCAGTCTCTTTTTTTAATACTTTAACTACTTTAGTATTATAGTTATAAAGTGTACTACTTCTATTTAACGACTCATTATCATGCATTTTATGGTGATTACTTAAATAAATTTCAGACGTATAAATTAATCCACAATAAACACATTCGAATTTTTTATTTCTATGAGTTTTACTGTGCACTACCAGTCGAGATTGGCATGTAAAAGTAGTATTACATTCTAAGCATGTTAGTGATTTTTGATTTACAGATACCGAATTTATTTTTTTAATACTACTATTTCCACATGAACTATACTTGCTTATTTTCTTAATATACGTAGGTTTTTTTTCCCCTGCTGTTGAACTCGTTGATTTCACAATATTACAGCTATCACTATTACTTAATGAAAAATATTGATTTTCTATAGATGGAATTTTATTAGTTTGTTTTGAATTATCCGAACTAGTTAATACAACAGGATCTTCGGGCGGTGTCGATACTGTCTCACAAGCCGCATGATGAATTGACTTCCGTGTATTTTGTATATACGACTCACTTACCTCCAAATAAGTACTAGAAAAACTATCGGTTTGGTTACCCATATTCAGAACATAATCATTAGAACAAATATCCAGATATGTATATTCTTTCGACGTTATCTCTGTATATAGTCCTTCAGAGTTCAACCACTTTAACACCTTCTCGTTATTTTGCGCGACATTATCTTCTATCTCGTTTATTTTTCTAACATCTGTCACCCTCTCCAAATCTAATATATTATCAGTAGAATCATCAAGACTATCAATCCGTTCATTAATATTCGGTGGGTCTGTCTCTGATTTATTTATCACTTTTCTTGACATCAAATTCTTATTAACAAACATATCATTAGGATCAATACAATCCAATATTTCATTATCATTGTCATTGTCATTGTCATTGTCATTGTCATTGTCATTGTTAATAAGATATGGTAATCTTATTTCTTGGTTATTATGACTGATCGATCGATTACTTTCTGAGTAACTACCACCTGCAACATTCACTTGCGAAACTAATCTACTATGCGATTCTTTTTGATCATTGGATAATAATACATAAGCAGCGGATGTACTGTCATCTTCATATAAATTTCTATTTAACATATAATGTAATCTCATAATTAACTTAACAGAGTAAACAACGCCTCATTCGTTAGACGTCAATTTCATAAAATAGTTTTATCGTTAATATTAAATATTCGAAGTCCAACCACCAGACCAGTGTGACATTATTCCTAGATTGCCAGCATAAGTACTTGGGCTGTCAAAATAAGTTTCGAGGAAGCTCTAGGTGTTGGGGCTCTTGAAGTGTAAGCGCCCATTTCTCGACGTACTTGTCCTTTTTTAAAATCACTTAACTTTTTTTAGACCTCATCATAACCCAACAAAGACAATCATATTCTGGTAAAATACCGGAATGCAAATAATTTTTTACAACTTTTCGTCTCAGGCACTGACCTAAATCATCCAATTCTTCGTAGTCTTGATGATACGCAAGCGTTGTTGGCAATCTAGTCAGTGCTCACGAGCAGATTGTCTTAAAAGTTGGGCTTAATCGCATATTCCTTAGTTTATCTAAGCTCCTGGTGTTTTGTTCTCCTGTCTATCTAATCGCCTACCTGCACCTTCAAATCTTTTAGGTTATGTTTCTCAATGGCCTCTTTAATTCGGACGACTTATTCATCAGTGCACTTTTGAATAATCATTTTATCATTGATTTCTTGCGTAATATTTTTCTTAAGTCGCTCGGCAAGCCATAAAATAAGAAGCGGAGCTGAAGCCTTAACTCGTCTAGTGTCTTGACTGGAATCATCACTCAATACAGTTTCGAGTATTTGTGGTGCAGCCCTAAGCAAAAACAGATCTATTGGATTTTGTCCTATTGACTTTTTAATTCTCCTAACGTTATCAAAAATTCATTTGGTTCATCTTCAGTCTGAATAGATGTCTTCCCGTCAAGAACGTAACATATTGAAAGCCATAAATTAAAAGAAGAAATTTTATCAAAAACTAATTCTAGATTAACTGGGGTTGCTACCAATGACTCTAGCACCTTTTCGGCTTCTGATTCTAGGCATTCAGATGCAATCCCTATATGGCTCTCCTCATTGACAGTAGAGAAATTTGACCTCAGAAAGTTATGAGCCTGCATATAAAGCCTATCTTTTCGGCACTTATCTAATAATTCACATGCTGACTGTTCAAGTACTTCATTATTTTTAGGACGAATAAATTTAACAACCACCATACCTTCATGCGAAGGCAAAAATTTAGCTAGGCCAAACTGAACCATCAAGGTGAGAGCATTAGCGTGATCAATATTAACAGAGGCTTTAGCAGTCAACTTTTTAAAGAAACCATTTGTCTTGTTCTTTGATAAATGTTCGCCAGTAATTTTATAATGCCGAGCAAATAAAAAATCTCCTTATTTCTTAGTTGGTTTGTTTATAACCCAGGAGGTGAAAATATTAACACAGTGATTAAGTTTGTTAATAAAATAAACATGTCTATCTAATAAACTTGTTTTATAAATCTCTGGAAGTTCCCCTAGGATACTTGAGGTTTTGGTTGGCAGACGAGATCTAGCCATGCGACCCGATTGATTTATTTGAGTCTCCTCAGCTGCTGGTTGGCAATCTTGAGGTGTTAAGTATTTATTTCCAATAGACGGTTCAATTTTTGCCATAAAATAACACCCTATAAATATCCAAGACTTTATGGTATTAAGCAGGAATATTATTTTAAAATCAAATGAAAATATAAGAGGTTCAGAGTAACATCACAGATAATGAGTCAGCTAAGATGGAATACATGATTTTTTTATAACAGGGGACGTTGTCTGTCTTTTTTTTGTCTGTTTTTGTCTGGATCCCGTTGAAGCCACCTGTGAGGCTCTACTCTAGAAACTCCTGGCTAGCGTGGACAGGCTTGAGATGACGTTTGAGGCTTCTTTTCCTGGTGTACAGATATTGCAGGGACAGGGGTTTTCTAGACGGCATTTTATTGTGTGGCTTTTGATGTAGTATTTATATGAGAAGCACTTGCCGCAGGTCTCTCACTGGAAGAATCTATTCTGGGTGTGGATTAGCAAGTGTCTTTTCAAGTTCTTCCTCCATCTAAAGCCCTTCCTGCAGATCTCGCACTGGAAGGATTTATCCTCGGTGTGGATTTTTATGTGGCATTGGAGTCCCAGTTTAAGTCTGAAGCACTTGCCGCAGATCTCGCACTGGAAGGATTTATCCTTGGTGTGGGTTTCCAAGTGTTGTTTGAATTTCTGTTTACCTACAAAGCACTCGTTGCAAATCTCGCACTGGAGTAATTCAGCATTCTTGTGGATTTTCAAGTGTCTGTTGAAAGTCCCAGAATATACGAAGCTCTTGCTGCAGATATCGCACTGGTAGGGCTTCTCTCCAGTGTGGATTCTCATGTGTCTTGGGATGGAAGCCTTCTGCCTGAAGCACTTCCCGCAGACCGAGCACTCGAAGGGTTTATCATTGCTGTGGATATTCATGTGTTCTTGGAAGTGGACTTTATCGCTGCAGCACTTCCGGCAGATCGAGCACTGGTAGAATTTCTTCTTAGTGGGATTGCATTTTTCCCCAGTCTTGATCTTCTCGCAGATATTAAACTGACTGCCGCTCGACACTTCAGGATTACTTGTGGCGCTGTTTAATGAATCTGTATTGACTGTTGACTCGCATCCAGTGTCAAAATCGTTGAAACTATCAGGTGTTACTCTGCTCGACCCCAGATGGGTAAGGTCATTCGACGTACTATCGATGTTTCTATTCGTGAACTGTGAATATTGATCAAGAAAAAGAAAGGAGGAGATGGGTGGTAAGCTGTTGAAATTTATCGACGAGTTTACAGGCAATGATGATGGCCTTGGTTGATTGGCAGAATCAGCAGACAAGCTGACAGTGGTTGCCTCGCTTCCAGTGTTAGAATCATTGAAACTATTAGGTGTTACTCTGCTCGACCCCAGATGGGTAAGGTTATTCGACGTACTATCAATTTTCCAATCTGATAACTGTAAATATTGATCACTCATAGGGTCAGGACGGTCGAAGAGCATTAAACTGTTAATGAACCCCTGCGAGTTTTCCGGCGAATGAGTGGCATCAACAAATAAGCTGGCAGTGGACCCAGATATATTACTTAGCTCATGATTTGACTTCATCGTTTTAAATTACATCTTTACTTCATTAGATTAGTGGTTGATGTTGCACAGAAAACTATAGGGAATAATGCATCGGTTATCACTAACCAACCGGTTATAATACTGGATGGTACAACGTAAACGCCCATTTCTCGACGTTTTCTCGTTCCCACGCTCCTGCGTGGAAATGCATATTTATCTTTGATTTTGTAGTATTTCTTCCCATTATTTAGTTCCGTATGCATTCCCACGCAGGAGCCTGGAAATGAGAATAGGGTGAGTCACACGGCCTTTCACTGACTGTGTAATCAGCGGAATAATGTGCCTGATCGTTTCGTGATAACCGTAGAATATCCGAATTATTCCACTGAAGAAGTTGTCTTGCTCGCTGATGGAATACATGGTTTTTTTATAACAGGGGACGTTGTCTGTCTTTTTTTTGTCTTTTTTTTGTCTGTTTTTGTCTGTTTTTGTCTGGATCCCGTTGAAGCCACCTGTGAGGCTCTACTCTAGAAACTCCTGGCTAGCGTGGACGGGTGTTTGAGATGACGTTTGAGGCTGCTTTTCTTGGTGCAGTCCAAGCCTCAGATATTGCAGGAACGGGGGTTTTCTAGACGGCATTTTATTGTGTGGCTTTTGATGTAGTATTTATATGAGAAGCACTTGCCGCAGGTCTCTCACTGGAAGGATTTATTCTTGCTGTGGATTAGCAAGTGTCTTTTGACGTTCTCTTTAGATACGAAGCACTTGTTGCAGATCTCGCACGGGAAGGATTTGAAGGATTTATCCTTGGTGTGGAGTACCAAGTGCCTTCTGAGGTTCTGCCTCTGTGTCAAGCACTTGCCGCAGATCTCGCACTCGAAGGATTTGAAGGGTTTGAAGGGTTTGAAGGATTTATCCTTGGTGTGGATTACCAAGTGTTGTTTTAAGCCCTGTTTACGTACAAAGCACTTGGCGCAGATCTCGCACTGGTAGGGCTTCTCTTCACTGTGAATTTTCATGTGTCTTGGGATGGAAGACTTCTGCCTGAAGCGCTCCCCGCAGACCGAGCACTGGAAGGGTTTATCATTGCTGTGGATATTCATGTGTTCTTGGAAGTGGACTTTATCGCTGCAGAACTTCCGGCAGATCGAGCACTGGTAGAATTTCTTCTTAGTGGGATTGCGTTTTTCCCCAGTCTTGATCTTCTCGCAGATATTAAACTGACTGCCGCTCGACACTTCAGGATTACTTGTGGCGCTGTTTAATGAATCTGTATTGACTGTTGACTCGCATCCAGTGTCAAAATCGTTGAAACTATCAGGTGTTACTCTGCTCGACCCCAGAGGGGTAAGGTCATTCGACGTACTATC
>JAGLCE010000074.1 GCA_023146365.1 Endozoicomonadaceae bacterium | reverse complement strand
GGGTAAGGTCATTCGACGTACTATCGATGTTTCTATTCGTGAACGGTGAATATTGATCAAGAAAAAGAAAGGAGGAGATGGGTGGTATCGGCGAGCTTACAGGCAATGATGATGGCCTTGGTTGATTGGCAGAATCAACAGACAAGCTGACAGTGGATGCTTCGCTTCCAGTGTTAGAATCATTGAAACTATTAGGTGTTACTCTGCTCGACCCCAGATGGGTAAGGTGATTCGACGTACTATCAACTTCCCTATCTGATAACTGTAAATATTGATCACTCATAGGGTCAGGACGGTCGAAGAGCATTAAAATGTTAATGAACCCCTGCGAGTTTTCCGGCGAATGAGTGGCATCAACCAATAAGCTGGCAGTGGACCCAGATATATTACTTAGCTCATGATTTGACTTCATCGTTTTAAATTACATCTTTACTTCATTAAAATTAGTGGTTGATGTTGCACAGAAAATTATAGGGAATAATGCATCGGTTATCACTAACCAACCGGTTATAATACTGGATGGTACAACGTAAACGCCCATTTCTAGACGTACTTGTCCTTTTTTGAAAATTTTCTCGTTCCAACGCTCCTGCGAGGAAATGCATATTTATCCTTGATTTTGTAGTATTTCTTCCCATTATTTAGTTCCGTATGCATTCCCACGCAGGAGCGTGTGAATGAGAAAAACTTTAATAACGAAAGTTTATTTTTAACAATAAAAATACAGGGAGTCACAAAAAATCTGATACAACCCAACACAAAAACATATAGGTAATAAACACATTATTCAACTAAAACAAAGTAGACGTAAAAATGAAGATTGCGATGATGAACCTTGTTTACAATACACGCAGCCGGTCGTTTTTAGCGATATAAAAACATTTCGCTGTTATTGAGTCATTATTCAGACTTTTTATTTTGTCGACAAAGTTACTCAACCTCTCGTTTAGTTATTAGCTAATTTCTTTGGTGAGAAACGACTCATGATAGAAATTTTAGCCATTCTCCATTTCTTCAGCGTATGTCAATAACCTTTCACTCTTTAATTCAAAGATTTCGTTCATTTTATCATATATTTTTTTATCCGCTTTGATAGTTTTGGATCTGTATTATGATGATCTATTTTTTTAAAATCCTTTAAAATACAAATAAAATAATAATATTGCTCATCCCTAGGCACGCTATCAAAGCAATGTTTGACAATTCGCTCAATTCCCTTTAAAGGCTCGTCGTTTTTTGATTTATCTATATCACTAACATCATCAGCAGTCAGCCTATATGCAAACACTGACGATGTAATGCTCGCGCTGACTGAAGCCACTATTACTACCGTAATAAGAGAAGCTCCAATGGCTACGGCAAAAGCTCACAAAATAACCAGCGGCAGTGCTATCATCAATGCCGCGGCAACGAAAAAACAAGCAAACTTAAGAGAAACACTAAAAACGTTGGTAGGCAATGGTCAGTAAAGTATGCATTCCCACGCTGGAGCGGGGGAACGAGAAAACGATACACAACATCACTATCACTAATGCCAGCGACTCGATAATATCCTTAAACATTGGGTGATCCAGAGTGAACGCTGTCTGACGAATAAAGTGACCACCAGCAAGAAATTGAAGCTACTCCTTGGCCACCACAGACCTTAATGTTTTCGAGATCACTGTCACTCATTCCTCCCAACCAATAAACAGGAACAGCAGCCTTGTCAGTCATTACCTGAGCCACTGTTTTTCCGAGAATACTGGCATCTGGGTGACTCGCTGTCACACTGATGGGTGATAATGTGGCAAAAGAACACCCTGCCTCTGCAGCCCAGATCAATTCAATATCAGAATGACAGGAGGCAGCCAGAAACTTATCTCCATCATAATGCCACCCTTCATCATGAAGCTGTCGTAACTGAACAGCCGTTAAGTGAATCCCATCAATCCAATCACTCTCCAACAGAGAGAGATCACCCTTCAACATTAACGAACAGCCCCACTCCTGGCACACCTTTGCCACGTTTTCTGATAGCTCCATATAAGCAATAGATTCGAGCCATGAAGCCCTGAACTGCACTAGCCGTATCCCTGACATCATTGCAGAACGCAACCGCTGAAATAACTCATCCGATGTAGCAAACGCTCCAGTTATCAGATACCTGTCGGGTAAACAGAGTGCCGTCGCTATGGACTTGTTCGCTGCTGGAAACTCATAGTGATGGAGATCTTCGCACTTCACCCAGCGCATTTCCTGCCCCTGGCAACCATAAGGTTCACCAGAAAAACGCGTTACTCTTCTGACATCAAGAAGCACCTTTTTATCAGGATAATCATGATGGATTCGAATCAAGGGGGCACTATCCAACACAGATATGTCAAGCTCTTCCTTCAACTCACGAGATAGCGCATCCCTGACGGACTCACCCTCTTCAAGTTTCCCTCCCGGAAATTCCCAAAGCCCTCCCTGATGCTGGTCATCAGATCTCATAGCAAGAAGAATATGGCCATCGCTACGTTCAATGACAGCCACAGCCACATGCACTCTTTGATTAATCATTAATGATAAAATATCCACATTCGGAGAAAGGCGACGATTAATGAACCAACACCAGCACTGAGCCTAGCCTTTCATCACTATCTAACCTGCCACTTAAACAAAAACGATATAACGTTAGTTCAATCCTGCAATAACCATAAAGCGCACCACTGCAATAAAAAAGGCTATTTATTATTCGTAACGCACGGTGCGTCGCATAAAATAATGCCCCCCTCATCGGGAGGCATTAACAGTATATTGCTATCACATGATTGAATTAGATAATTTTGCCATGACACTGCTTGTATTTCTTACCAGAGCCACAAGGACAAGCATCATTACGACCAATCTTTTTTCCATCACGTACAAACGGCTGCACTGGTGGCTGCGTAACCGCCTGAGGCTCATCGCTACCCATAGAGGACCCTAACTCTGCGATTTGCTCATGTTGAAACTGCATTTTATGTGCCATCTCTTCACGCCGATGACGCTCCGCCTCTTGGTCATTCTCCTGCACTTGAACATGAGACAACGTTCGGATGACTTCATGCTTGATATTAGTCAGCATCTGCTGAAATAGTGCAAAAGCTTCACGCTTGTATTCCTGCTTAGGATTCTTTGCTGCAAATCCACGCAGATGAATACCTTGGCGCAGATGATCCATGGTAGTGAGATGCTCTTTCCACTTATCATCCAAGATACGCAGAAGAATATGCTTTTCAAGCATTTTCAGAGACTCAGATCCCGCCATATCTTCTTTCTTCTGATAGGCAGCGATTACTTTTTCCAAGATACGTTGCCGTAATCCCTCTTCGTTCAAGTCATCTTCTGTATCCAGCCATTCCCCAATCGGGAGTTTCTCGAAAAACTCTAATTCGATTCTGGACTCTAGCCCAGGCACATCCCATTGCTCTTCCAGACTTTCATAAGGTATATATTCACTGACAATTTGAGCAACCACTTCCGCGCGGATATTAATAATACTCTCAGTCACATTATCCGCTTCAAGAAATTCATCTCGCTGAGAATAAACCACCTTACGCTGATCATTGGCAACATCATCATATTCCAGCAGTTGCTTACGAATATCAAAGTTGCGGCCTTCTACCTTTTTCTGCGCCTTCTCAATAGCATTGGTGACCATTCGATGTTCAATGGATTCCCCCTTCTCCATACCCATCGCTTTCATAAAGCTTTTAACTCTCTCTGATGCAAAAATTCGCATCAAATTATCCTCAAGCGACAGGTAAAATCTGGAAATACCGGGATCCCCCTGACGACCAGCACGTCCCCGTAGCTGGTTATCAATACGGCGAGACTCATGCCTCTCGGTACCAATGATGTGCAAGCCGCCAGAGTCAAGCACCTGTTGATGCCGCTTCTGCCACTCCGCCTTTACGTTTTCAATATCCTCTGGCGTTGGATTATCCAAAGCATCAATTTCTGCCTCACAGTTGCCACCCAAAACAATATCGGTACCCCGGCCAGCCATGTTCGTGGCGACGGTGACAATACCTGGCCGCCCTGCCTGAGCGATAATCTCAGCTTCCTTGTCATGGTATTTGGCATTCAGCACCCGATGAACAATATTTTCCTTTTCCAATGCATCCGACAGCAACTCGGACGACTCAATGGACGCCGTCCCCACCAAAATAGGTTGCCCCTTTTTCACGGCATTTTTAACATCTTCGATAATCGCATCGTATTTTTCCTGGATAGTCAGGAAAACCAGATCATTGAGATCATTACGAATCATGGGTTGGTTCGTTGGAATAACCACCACATCCAGACCATAGATCTGACGAAACTCATAAGCTTCAGTATCTGCTGTACCGGTCATACCAGAGAGCGTTTCATACAGTCGGAAATAATTCTGGAAAGTGGTTAAAGCCAGCGTCTGACTTTCTGCCTGAATAGAAACATTTTCTTTAGCTTCTAGCGCCTGGTGCAACCCCTCTGAAAGACGGCGACCCTGCATGGTTCTGCCGGTATGCTCATCCACCAGAACGATATCGTCTCCTCTAACGATATAATCCACATTTTTGCGGAAGATAACGTGTGCCTTCAATGCCGAATTGACGTGGCACAACAAATTCAGGTTGCTGGAAGCATACAGACTCTCACCTTTCGGCAGCAACCCCTCCCGATCCAGCAAATCTTCGATGAACTGATGACCATCTTCCGTAAGTTCAGCTTGTCGAGTTTTCTCATCAACCTGATAATGCCCCTGCTCATCACCTTCTTCATCGTGTCGTTTCAGAGCGGGGATCAGTCCATTGATACGCAAGTAAAGTTCTGAACTATCTTCTACCGGACCTGAAATAATCAGTGGCGTTCTCGCCTCATCAATCAAGATAGAGTCGACTTCATCCACAATGGCAAAATTAAGAGGGCGCTGAAACTTGTCTTCAACTCTGAAAGCCATGTTATCGCGAAGAAAATCAAAGCCATACTCGTTGTTCGTGCCGTAAGTAATATCTGACTGATAAGCCGCCTGTTTATCTTTCTCCTTCTGCCGTGGAACCACCACACCAACGGTCATTCCGAGATACTCATACAGAGGACGCATCCAGTGAGCATCACGGGTAGCCAAGTAATCATTGACAGTAATAACATGAACACCTTTGCCCAACAGTGCATTCAAATAAGCTGGCAGTGTAGCAACCAGTGTTTTACCTTCACCCGTTCGCATCTCTGCGATACGTCCCTGATGAAGTGCTATCCCACCGAGCAACTGGACATCAAAGTGCCTCATCCCCATGACACGTTTGCTCGCTTCGCGACAGACAGCAAACGCCTCAGGCATCAAGTGTTCAAGGGTCTCACCCTTGTTAATTCGAATACGAAACTCATCTGTTTTGGCTCTCAGCTGATCATCTGTCAGCTGTGCCAATCCATCCTCAAGGGCATTAATGGTTTTAACCATCTTGCCCATTCTTTTGAGTTGTCGATCATTTTTACTGCCAAAAATTGCCTTAATCAGGGGTGACAACATAATTTTCAATTAATGCCTAATTTGGATCAAATCCCGGAAAAAAAATAATGAATTATCGACTGGCACGGTATATATAACGAGCCGGATTTACCTGACGACCATCCACTAGCACTTCAAAATGTACATGAGGGCCCGTTGAACGCCCAGTACTACCCATCAGACTGATAACTTCTCCCTTGCTAATAATATCACCAACATTAACAAGAACATCCTTATTGTGACCATAACGGGTAACATATCCGTTACCATGATTGACCTCAACCAGATTGCCATAACCACTACGTTCACCTGCCCAAATCACCACTCCCGAGCCGACAGCCACAATATCGGAGCCCTCTTTGCCAGCAAAATCGATACCTTTATGCCAATCCGGCCTGCCGCTAAATGGATCGGTTCTACGCCCAAACGGTGATGACATCCACCCTTTCTTAATAGGGCGACCTGCAATAGAGACATTCTCATGGAGTTTTCTATCCAACAACAGACTCTCTAGCACATTAAGCTGCTCTTCACTCTGATCAATCTGCATGGCAAGCTGATCGATCAATGAGAGAAATTCTGGCGACTGATAACTGATGCTTGACTTCATCATACTATCATGCTCACCTTGAGCCACAGGACGGCTAAAGTCAAACTCACCAGCATCAAGATTGGTCATGACCGTTAAGTGCTCTCCCAAAGCGTCAAGGCGAAGAACTCGTTCTTGAATCTGTACCAGATGAAGAGCCAATGCATTAACTTCAACACTGGCACTCTCGCGAACCCTAACTATTTCATCCTGCTGATGAGAAATGGTATTTTCCCATCGCAAAATCTCTCGTGCCGAAAGAGAGCCGGTAGCGTTCACGCTCATCATAGACCAAGCGAGTAAACAGCCAGATGCCAAAAGAACACCAGCAACCAAACAAGCAAGCGCTACCACCGAACGCAGCCTTAAGTTGATGACCTGACCTCTATCATGCTGTTGACTGACAACAATTATCTTCATTGTCGCATTAACCTTGCCTATATCTGTTGACAGTGATACTGCTCAGTTCTGCCCTATACCGCTAAATGAATGAAACAGTATCCAATGAAGCAACCAACCAACGCCAGCAACCTCTCTCCTCAACGACAAAACGTCATAGTCAACAACGACATCTATCCGCCGAAACCGACGACTCTCTTTTTTTTCGTCCCTCATTTTCAAATTTAGAACAACACTGGAAACTTTCGCCATCCCCTTCCAAATACAGTAAAAGCAATTTACAGAAAAAGAAAAGCCACCGGACAACGGTGGCTTAAAATAGAGATAATCTGAAGAGGATCAAGTGACTAGCAACGTAGGCATTGCATATGAAATAGGTGATTCATCCGAATCCTTAAACGTGACCACTTCCCAAGCAGACTGATCAGCAATCAGTCTGCGCAGAAGCTTATTATTTAGAGAATGGCCAGACTTACACCCAATAAACTCACCAATCAAACTATTACCCAGAAGGTAAAGGTCGCCAATTGCGTCTAGCATTTTGTGCTTAACAAACTCATCATTATAGCGAAGACCATCTTCGTTAAGAATACGGTACTCATCGACAACAATCACATTATCAACACTGCCACCCAACGCCAAATTTTGGGAGCGAAGAGACTCAAAATCCTTCATGAAACCGAAGGTACGCGCTCGGCTCACCTCCTTGACGAAGGATGTGCTGGAAAAATCAATAGTGGCGCACTGCACCACACTCTTAAATACCGGGTGATCAAAATCAATAGTGAAAGTCATCTTAAAACCGTCAAAGGGTATAAATGTTGCGGTCTTACCATTCTCTTCAACAGTCACTTTTTTCTTAATCCGAATAAATTTCTTCGCAGCCGCCTGCTCTTCAATACCTGCAGACTGAATCAGAAAAACAAAAGGACCTGCGCTGCCATCCATGATCGGCACTTCATGTACCGTCACTTCGGCATAAGCGTTATCAATACCCAGTCCAGCCATTGCCGACAACAAATGCTCAACTGTATCAACACGAACACCGTCTTTCATCAGAGAAGTGCAGAGCTTTGTCTCGCCCACATTCTCAGCGCAAGCCGGAATTTCAACCACAGGATCCAGATCAGTGCGGCAGAAAACAATACCGGTATCGACAGGCGCAGGCTTTAGTGTCAAATAAACCTTCTTACCAGAATGAAGTCCCACGCCTGTAGCACGAATAATATTTTTAAGCGTTCGCTGTCTAATCATGACCCAGCCATTAAGTAACTAACTATAATACTAAAATTTCGATTATCGACCATTCTAACAGAGTAATATAACATTACAAAGCATTACAGCCGAAGCTTCACAGCTTTTAATCAGCTTGGCGACGCAAAAATGCTGGAATATCCAGATAGTCCGTACCCCCCTTACTACGGACATTGTCATCGGCACCACTACCCACTACTTCCTTTTTCCGCAGAACGGTAGGACGATCAAGCTCACTGTAATTCACAGAACCAAGCGTCACATTAGCAGCTACTTTATCAATCACATTTTTAATCTTATGTTCAGGCTGACGCAGTCCGGTGGCGACGACAGTAACCCGAATCTCATCTGACATTTCAGGATCAATAACCGTACCCACCACCACGGTTGCATCATCAGAAGCAAATTGCTCAACGGTGGTGCCGACCTCGGTAAATTCACCAATTGAGAAATCCACTCCTGCGGTAATGTTGACGAGAATACCTCGCGCTCCATGCAGATCAACATCCTCAAGAAGAGGACTACGAATGGCCGCTTCCGCCGCCTCGACAGCACGATTGGAACCAGCTGCACTACCAGTGCCCATCATCGCCATGCCCATTTCAGACATCACTGTGCGCACATCAGCAAAGTCAACGTTGATCATACCGGGACGAATAATCAAATCGGCAATTCCTTGTACCGCACCCTGAAGCACATCATTCGCCGCACTGAAAGCAGACAGAAGACTGGCGTCCTTACCAAGCACAGGCAAAAGTTTCTCATTTGGAATCGTAATCAGAGAGTCAACATGCGCTTCCAACTCCTTCAAACCATTGTCCGCAATCAGCATCCGCTTTCGCCCCTCAAAAGGAAAAGGACGCGTTACCACGGCAACCGTAAGAATACCGAGTTCTCTCGCCACTTCTGCCACAATCGGTGCGGCGCCAGTTCCAGTCCCTCCCCCCATGCCAGCAGTAATGAACACCATATCAGCGCCGGACAATACTTCCGACAGACGTTCGCGATCTTCCAGTGCAGCCTGACGCCCAATGTCAGGATTGGCACCAGCCCCGAGCCCTTTGGTGATCCCGATACCAAGTTGCAACAAGGTTTTGGCGTTAAGATTTTTCAATGCTTGGGCATCGGTATTCGCCACAATAAAATCCACACCACTCACTTGATTGTTGAGCATGTGATTGACAGCATTACCACCGCCACCGCCGACACCGATTACTTTAATTACCGCATTTTGCGGCGCATTATCGACCAGCTCAAACATGACCAACCTCCTTCTCCCTTAACTGTCCATTTTTATAGAATGACTCATTAGAAGTTGCCTTGAAACCAACGCTTTATTTTTGCCAGCACAGGTTCTTCCTGCTTTCTTGAACCAAAAGCCGTATCACCTTCACTCTGTTTTTTCAAACCATAATGCAGAAGACCAACGCCTGTGGCGTAAATCGGGTTGCGCACCACTTCAGACATTCCTGTGACAGTCTGAGGTACACCCAACCGCACAGGCATTTGGAAAACATTCTCTGCCAGCTCAACGACACCTTCCATCTTCGAAGTTCCACCGGTCAGCACAATACCGGCAGCGATCAACTCCTCAAATCCGCTACGACGCAACTCTGCCTGAACCAACGTAAACAGTTCGTCATAACGCGGCTCTACGACATCGACCAACGCTTGCCGTGAAAGCTCTCTAGGCGGACGGTCACCAGCACTCGGCACACTAATAGTTTCATCAACACCAACGAGATGGCTAAGCGTACAGGCGTATTTAATTTTTATCTCTTCTGCAAATTGCGTGGGTGTTCGCAGCGCCATGGCAATATCATTGGTCACCTGATCACCTGCGATGGGAATGACGGACGTATGCCTAATCGCACCTTCTGTGAAAATCACAATATCCGTCGTACCACCACCGATATCCACCAGACAAATGCCCAGCTCTTTCTCATCTTCCGTCAGGACCGAATAACTAGAAGCGAGCTGTTCAAGAATGACATCCTCCACCTCAAGCCCACAGCGTCGTATACATTTCTCAATATTCTGTGCTGCATTGACCGCACACGTAACCAGATGCACCTTAGCCTCCAAGCGCACACCTGACATCCCCATAGGCTCCTTAACCCCCTCCTGAGTATCGATAACATACTCCTGCGGAAGAATGTGCAAAATACGCTGATCCGCTGGAATCGCCACTGCTTGTGCGGCATCAATAACCCGATCCATATCCGCCCGTGTTACTTCACGCTCTCGGATCGCAACAATACCGTGAGAGTTCAAACTACGAATATGATTCCCAGCAATACCCGCATAAACAGAATGGATCTGACATCCCGCCATCAACTCAGCCTCTTCAACTGCACGCTGAATAGCTTGTACCGTTGACTCAATATCAACCACCACACCACGCCTCAACCCTTTGGAAGAGTGAGAACCTATGCCGATCACATCAATACCTTCCCCTTCCGTGATCTCGCCAACCAGCGCCACCACCTTAGAGGTTCCGATATCCAGACCGACGATCATTCTTCCATTTTCCGTCGTCGTCATTCGTAATATGCCTGCTGTCTCAACGTTAACGACTCATCAGTTACTGCGACTTATTTTACGGCTTTCATGCGTTTTCCAAGAAACCGCCACCCCATCACGATAGCGTAAGTCCACCCCTCGAACATCTTTCCACCGATTCTGCAACAGCACATGATAAAGACGCATAAATCGCTGCATTCGTCTCACTAGGTCGCGATGACCAAGATTAATTTCAACATCGTCAATCAAAAACCACCAACTACCAGTATCCCGCTGCCCAAGCGATCCAATTCCCAACCCCAGCGACCGCACCTGCTGATTCAATACCACATACTGCTGCATGACCTGTTGTGCAGCAGATGCCCGTCCGTACAGCAGCGGCAAATCACTGAACGGGCTCATGTCTTCAACCTGAAATACATCACCATCGCCGTTCAAGACACCACTATTCCAGCGTGCCACAGGCACCTGCTCATGGATACGAAGCAACAGCATATTCGGCCAAACTTTTCTGATCTTCGCTCTATTGATCCACGGCACGTTTTGCAATGCTTTTTGCAGACCAGCCACATCAAGGTAAAAAAATCGCTCTGTCAGAAATGGTGTCACCTGCTGCTGAACCGTCTCCCTGGCCAGATACAAAAATTCACTTTCAACCATCACTCGTGTTATCGGTCTGTCGATCCAACTCCAGAGCCAGGGCAGCGACCAGAAAAAAATACCTGTCACCACACCGGCCGCTAACAACTTGACCACCCGAGCACCACGCTCAACCCAGCGTCGAATCGCAATGCGACGATCTTTCGGTCGACTCGCACCATAACTCTTTTTATCCGCTCTCCCCGACGATCGTTTTTTTAGTCGGTCATGGCCATATCCGTCTGAGGCGTATATACGAGCTCCCATTGTTCCGCCCTCCTACAGGCCAGATGACGGCAACCGTGTCAACACCCAATCTACAAACACCCAATCTAATGCTTGAACCATAAGCACAAGATGATTAATCAGCCTAGATCTTAATAGAGATACTGTCGACTCTGTGATCCTAAAGCGAACGGTTGATTCATACTACAAGAATGCAACGATACTCGCCGTTCTGCAAACGGAGTGTCATAAATAACTATTACACGGCCAAATTCACCTATACCACTCACAGGGTTATCCCTGCCAAGTGATTCGTTTAACGTCACACCTTCAATTTCAATGCTTTCTTCGACAGTTCTGACGCCAGAACACCGATATCCCCAGCCCCCTGGGTGATCAACAGATCATTCCCACGCAACAGGTCGGCTAATACTGGTTCGACTGACGCTTCCCGAGAAATAAAGATCGGATCCACTCGTCCACGCTGCCGAATACTGCGACACAGACTTCTACCATCAGCACCCGACACCGGCTCTTCACCTGCCGGATAGATATCCATCAAGAGCAGTACATCAACCCGCGATAGCACATCAACAAAGTCTTCATACAGATCACGGGTTCTGGAGTAGCGATGCGGCTGGTAGACCATGACCAGTCGTTTATCTGGCCAACCCTTTCGGATAGCGGCAATTGTTTCAGCCACCTCCCGTGGATGATGCCCGTAGTCATCCACCAGCATGACATTGCCAACATCGATCTCATAATGCCCATACACTTGAAAACGTCGACCAACACCCTGAAATTGCTTCAGTCCATCACGGATATTCTCATCACTGACACCCTCCTCACTCGCTACGGCAATGGCTGCCAGCACATTGAGCACATTGCACTCACCGGGAATGTTCAGTTGGATATCCAGCTCCTTTTTACACTCTTTTCTAACGAGTCGAAAACAGTTATTCATACCCTTCTGGACAATATCAACTGCTCGAAAATCGGCCTCTTCCGAGAGGCCATAAGTAATGATCTGTCGCTTAATATTCGGCAATATCTCACGTATCACAGAATCATCGATACATACTACAGCCAGCCCATAAAACGGCAAGTTATGCAGAAAATCAACAAACGCCTTTTTCAGACAATTAAAATCATTATTATACGTCGACATGTGATCCGCATCGATATTAGTGACAACCGCTACCATGGGCTGCAAATGGAGGAACGATGCATCACTTTCATCGGCCTCTGCCACGAGGTATCGACTACCACCAAGACGCGCATTCGTTCCTGCGGAGTTAAGCTTCCCGCCAATAATAAAGGTCGGATCCAGGCCACCCTGCCCCAGCACAGAGGCAATAAGACTGGTGGTGGTGGTCTTTCCATGCGTTCCCGCCACAGCGATACCATGACGATAACGCATTAGTTCGGAGAGCATCTCAGCTCTTGGCACAACGGGAATACGCATTTCATGCGCAGCCACTAATTCCGGATTATCCTCCTGAATAGCTGAAGAAACGACAACGACATCCGCAATACGAATATGTTCACGGTTATGACCGATAAACACCTCAATACCCAGATCTCGCAAACGAGTCGTCACACGAGATTCGCGCAGATCAGAACCAGAGATATCATATCCCTGGTTTTTCAATACTTCCGCGATTCCACTCATGCCAACACCGCCGATACCCACAAAATGTATCCGACGGATTCTGCGCATCTCAGGAATAGCAAATACCGGTACATACCAACCATTCAGATCAGTCAAGGGCCACCTCTCGGCATTGCATCGCCACATGTTCGGCCGCATCAGGACGGGCACACGCTAATGCCGCCCGACCCATATCATTCAACAGCTGTCGTTGCTGCGCATATTTATCCAGTAACTCTGCCAACGTCACGTTATTCAATTCACTTTGTTCCAATAAAACAGCCGCCTTATGATCGACCAAATAATGGGCATTACGCAGCTGTTGCTGATCTTTGTGCCAAGGATAAGGCACTAAAATGGCCGGCTTGCCGGCGCTGGCAAGTTCAGCTACAGTCAGCGCACCAGCACGACAGACGATCAAATCAGACCAACGATAGGCTGCCCCCATATCATCAATAAACGCTTCAACACGTCCCGTTACACCATGACGCTGATACATAGCCAACGTTTCATCCACTTTGCCAGCACCGGTCTGGTGCCAAACATCCACTGGGGCATGAGTTTTTGTCAACGCACCGGGTATGCACTCATTAATGGCCAGCGCACCACGACTGCCACCCAGCACTAACACCTTCAGCGTCCCACTTTCTGGTTGATCACTCGGTTCCGCCAGAATCGTGTTACGTACGGGATTACCTGTAAAAATGACATTTTCATCGGCAGCAAAAGTACCAGGAAATGCTTCCAGCACACGCGAAGCAAGCCACCGTGAGGCGATCTTATTCGTCAAACCCGGCACCGCATTCTGCTCATGAATCACCAAGGGAATGCCAAGCAATTTTGCCGCCACACAGCCTGGGCCGGAGGCGAACCCGCCCATTCCCAAAACACCGACCACATTCAGGCTACGCATGACATGCATCGCCTTTATCACAGAAACAGCGATACGAAAGGGAGCCTCCACCAGTGATCGTATACCATTTCCCATAACACCTTTAACGGGCATATAAGTAATATCAAAACCATGAGCGGGCACCAGTGTCGACTCCATGCCTTCACGGGTACCCAGCCAGTGAATAGTATACCTCCGCGCTTGCAACGCATCGGCCACTGCCAACGCCGGAAAGATATGCCCTCCGGTGCCGCCAGCCATAATGATAAATACCGGATTACCTGGTTCAGTCATTCTTTGCCTGCCTCACGGCACCAGAAGAGAAGATTCGTCGTTCATAATCAATCCGCACCAGCAATCCCATTGTTAGACAGTTCATCAAGAGATTACTACCACCATAACTGAGAAACGGTAGTGCCAGCCCCTTGGTCGGCAACAGACCAGAGCTAACCCCAATATTGATAAATACTTGTATACCAATCAACAGCCCAAAGCCATACGCCATATAGCCGGAAAAAACGTAACCAGCCTTTTCCGCCAGATAACCAATCCGCAGAGCCCTCCAGGTGACAAAAGCAAGCAGCATAATCACTACGATACTGCCCAGTAATCCAAACTCTTCCGCAATCACGGCAAAAATAAAGTCCGTATGCGCTTCTGGCAGATAGAACTGTTTCTGAATGCCATGACCAAGCCCCTCACCCAGCCAACCGCCTCGACCAAAAGCGATCAACGACTGTGTCAATTGGTACCCGCTTTCAAACTGATAGGCCCAAGGATCCATATAGGTTGTCAATCGACGCATTCGATAAGGCTGACTGATAGCAGCTAACACAATACCAACCAGAGACAATGCGATCATTACAAAATATTGTCGCAGTCGTACACCGGCCAAAAAAACCATACCCAGCACAACAAACATAAGGACAACGACTGCACCAAAATCTGGTTCTACCAGTAATAACACCATAGCCACCAGTAATACCATCAGTGGCTTGATAAAGCCCCACCAGCCATCACGTACTTCATCCTTTCGCCGCTCCAAGTATGAGGCCATGTAAACCACAATACCAAATTTGGCGACCTCAGAGGCTTGCAAATTAAAGAAACCCAACGGTATCCAACGAACACTGCCGTTAATCTCACGACCGACAAACAACACCAACACCAGCACTGAAAGCGCCAACCCAAGAAGCTCAACACCCCACTGCTGCCAAAAACTGATTGGAAACAGTTGCACAGCCGCCATCACCGCAACCGCTACCACCACGAAGATGCTCTGTCTGAGGAAAAAATGAAATGCTGAACCATAATGTACACTGGACATATCGGTCGATGCCGACGCTATCATCACCAAGCCCACCAGCATCAGTATTAGAACACTCGCAATAAAGGGGTAGTCCAGCACCTGACGATCTTTCGCACTCACCAGGAAGGAAGGCTCCAACTGAGGCAGACATATTCGCTTAATAACCCCCTTTATAACCCCATCAGCCATCGCCAGTCTCCACGCAATGCGTAAAGACTTCACCACGCGCTTCAAAATTTTGAAACATATCAAAGCTGGCACAGCTCGGCGCCAACAACACGGCATCACCTGCTGTTGCCACTCGACCAGCCAAAGCAACCGCTTCCGCCATGGTTTCTGCGGAATAAATCGTTGTACACGCCTCAAGGCACTCTGCCAGCCTCGGCCCGTCGACCCCAATGGCGATCAACGCTTTGACATAACGGGCAACTGGCACCTGCAACTCCGTAAATTCGGTACCTTTTCCATCCCCACCAGCAATCAATACCAAGCTGCCATCAATCTCTGCACCCAACCCTTCAATAGAGGCAATCGCTGCACCCGTATTGGTCGCCTTGGAATCATTAAACCAATTAACCCCTCTCTTTTCGGCAACCCACTGGCACCGATGCGGCAGTCCCGAGAAGGTTTCAAGTACCTTCAGCATGACAGGCAAAGGGAACCCTGCTTCATGGCCAATCGCTAAAGCGGCCAGTGCATTGGCATGATTGTGCCGTCCTCGAATTCGGATATCATTCACAGGCATCAGACACTTAACACCATAAGCGATCCATACCTGACCTTGCTCATGTCGCAGCCCATACTGCCCTAAATCAGGTTCCTGTAATGTAAATGGCGTACGGGGAACCTTGTCAGGCAGTAGCGGGTGAC
This sequence comes from Endozoicomonadaceae bacterium, assembly GCA_023146365.1. Lineage (GTDB taxonomy): Bacteria > Pseudomonadota > Gammaproteobacteria > Pseudomonadales > Endozoicomonadaceae > Kistimonas. The sequence goes on along the minus strand of JAGLCE010000074.1, from coordinate 33,403 downwards.
TCAATGCATCATCGCGATTAAAAACAGCAGAGTGACAACCTCGATAGATTACCTGCTTCGCCTGGTGATACTCCGCTATCGTACGGTATCGATCCATATGATCCGATGAAAGATTCAGCATCACCGCGACTTGAGCGCGCAGAGAGACCGTGGTTTCCAATTGGAAACTGGATAACTCCAATACATAGAGCGCTTTCTCACCATTGTTCAATAAATCAAGCACCGGCACACCAATATTGCCACCTACTGCAACATTGATCCCAGCCGCTTCAGCCATCAGCCCAACCAATGTGGTGACTGTACTTTTTCCGTTTGAGCCAGTTATTGCAATCACCGCTGCGTTGACGTCACGACAAAATAGCTCAATATCACCCATCGTCTCAGCACCATTGGCTATCGCTGCAGCAATGGCTGGCTCTTTAAGCGAAACCCCTGGGCTCACAATCAATTCATTCATTCGCGTCAACAGGTCTGAGGAGAACGGCCCTGTTGATACTTGAACCTCTGGAAACTCTTTCTGAAAAACCGTCAGTCCGGGAGGAACCTCCCTGGAATCAGCCACACTGAAAAGCTGATTTCTAGCAGCGAAATATCGGGCACAAGCCACTCCAGTCTTCCCTAGACCGATGATCATCCGATGTTTATCACTGCCGATCAACTGCTCGCTCAACGCAGTTCCCTTAACGAAGTTTCAATGTTGCAAGACCGATCAACACTAGAATCAAGGTAATAATCCAGAACCGGACAATCACCCGAGGTTCCGGCCACCCTTTCAATTCATAGTGATGATGCAGTGGTGCCATACGAAATATACGACGTCGGGTTAATTTATAGGAGGCGACTTGCAAAATGACCGACACGGTCTCCATGACAAACACACCGCCCATGATAAACAGCACAATCTCCTGCCTCACAATCACGGCGACAATACCGAGTGCTGCACCAAGAGCCAGAGCACCCACATCTCCCATAAACACTTGGGCGGGGTACGTATTGAACCAGAGGAATCCCAGTCCCGCACCTGCCAATGCGGACGTAAACACCACTAACTCACCGGCACCGCTAACATAGGGAATATGCAGATAACGAGCAAACTCAACATGTCCGCTCAAATAAGCGAACACACCCAGCGCAGAACCGACCAGCACAGTAGGCATAATTGCCAGACCATCAAGACCGTCGGTCAAATTAACCGCATTACTAGTACCGACGATGACCAAGTAAGTCAGCAGGATAAAGAGAGGCCCCATATCCAGTGCAACCGATTTAAAAAAGGGAACAATGAGCGTAGTATCCGTCGGGGTTGACGCAATGCAATAGAGATAAATAGCCACCCCCGCCCCCAAAACGGATTGCCAGAAATATTTCCAGCGAGCCGGCAACCCACGAGCATTTTTTCCCACCACTTTACGGTAGTCATCCACCCAGCCAATAGCACCAAACCCCCCTGTGACACCCAGCACCAGCCAGACATACTGATTCTGAAGATTGCTCCATAAAAGCGTACTCACAGCGATAGCAACTAGAATGAGCGCGCCACCCATCGTTGGGGTACCTGCTTTGCTTAAATGGGATTGAGGGCCATCATCACGTACCGCCTGACCAATCTGATAAAACTTCAGCTTTCGAATCATAATCGGACCAAGGAACAAGGAGATCCCCAGCGCAGAAAGAACCCCTAGAATTCCTCTCAGTGTCAGATATTTAAAGACTGAAAATCCACTGTAAAACTGCGTAAGGTAATCTGCCAGCCATAGCAGCATCAGACACTCTCCTTTTCAGGTCTGGCACAAGCCTGGACCACTTCATTCATACCCATCGACATTGACCCTTTTACCAAAACAACCACTTCCGACCCCAGACGTGGCAACAGGTTTTCGATCAGCAACGTTTTATCGGTAAAATGGGCCCCAGCACCTCTCCAGAATTTCTGAGACAGCTCGGCCTGTTCGCCATAGGTCATTAACACATTGACACCAACATTGCGAGCATATTGCCCCATCGCGCGGTGCCAGATCTCTGCCCGTTCGCCCAGCTCAAGCATATCGCCCAACACCAGAATTTTTATCCCGTGACAAGCCCCCAGAACATCCATCGCAGCCTGTGTCGACGAAGGGTTAGCATTGTAGCTTTCATCAATAATTAATGCGTCATGCAGACCATGAAACCGCTGACCTCGTCGCTGATACGGCTCTGCTTTTTCTAGGCCACGAACTATCATAGCCAATGGCAATTCTACAGCCTGAGCCACAGCAGCAGCGGCACAAGCGTTTGCGACCTGATGCTTTCCCCAAAAATTGAGGTGCACAGATGAAGCTTCACCTGCCACATGGAGAATAAAGTGCATGCCATCATCCAAAGAACGGATATCACTCGCATAACAATCTGCCACCGAATGGGTCAGACTAAAACTCAGCGTCTTCCTTCCAGGCTCACGAGCAACCCTCACTAACCAATCACCATAAGCGGGATCATCACGATTGAGAATGGCCGTTCCATCACTCGACAGGCTATCATAAATCACCCCTTTTTCAGCAACAACACCTGCAAGACTCCTCAACCCTAAAAGGTGCGATTCAGAGGCATTGGTCACCAGTGCAACATCCGGCGCGGCGAGCTTGGCGACATAGTCAATATCACCCGGTTGGTTCGTACCCATCTCAATCACGACATACTGATGCCCGCCATCAATGCGACCGAGCATCACCGGCACGCCCAAATTATTATTCAAGTTGCCTTCAGACGCCAGCGTCTCACCGGATTCTGAGCAAATAGCAGAAATCATCTCACGGGTCGATGTTTTGCCGCTACTGCCGGTGATACCTATCACACAGCCATCAAAACGCTGACGATTAAACGCCCCAGCCCTCCCTAAAGCAATGCAGGTATCCGAAACCAGCAGCTGAGTGCCTTTAATACCAGCCTGCAAACGGGAAACCATCGCACCAACGGCCCCTTTTTCCAACGCTGTCACCACGTAATCATGTCCATCAAAGTTAGGCCCTGTTAACGCAACAAATAATTGACCAGGCGTCAGCGTACGTGTATCAATGCTGAGGTCCAAACATTGAGCATCGTCGCCCACCAGTTCAGCCTTCAACGACTGCGCCAGCTCAGATAAAGCGGTGTGAATCATCGCTCCAATCTCCGATCCAACGCCCGCCTAACTTCACTAACATCATTCATTCCATGAGTCGCCAGATAGTCCTCACGTCCCATTCCAGCAACCAGTACAATACCGTGATTGTCAGCCTCAGCCACCGCCATTGCAATCGCCTCGGATCGATCAGGCACCACACGAAACCTCTTCTCACACAGAGCAGCAGAGAGACCGACCATAGCATCCTCAATGATTTGCAGCGGTGCTTCAGTACGAGGATTGTCACTAGTCAACACCACACGATCTGCACCTGTCAGTGCTGCCTCAGTCATTAATGGGCGCTTACCCCGATCACGGTCGCCTCCGCAACCAAAAACACAGGTCACGCTCTGGCCTCCATGATCACGCAATGCACCCAGCACACTTCGGAGCGCATCCGGTGTATGAGCGTAATCAACCACCACTGTCGGCCGCCCATCACCACCAAAAGGTTCCAGACGACCAGGCACATTATCCAGTTTGGGAATCAATGCCAGTAAACGATCCAATGGAAAACCGTGAAGAGACAACACGCTAATAACCGCCAAAAGATTACTCAGGTTGAATCTCCCAAAGAGCCGAGTGGACAATGCGCCGCTGCCCCAAGGGGTGCAAATACCAGCCCTCACTCCTTGATGAGAAAATACAATATCAGAGAGACAAACATCGGCGCCTTTAGGATGAATCGAATAAGTGATGCATGTCGCCTGATTAACCATCGCCACATCCATCATCCGAACGGCCCAATCATCATCTCGATTAATGACGGCATATCGGAGCCCCGGCACTCGAAACAATCCAGCCTTGGCTTCAGCATAAGCGTCCATGGTTTGGTGGTAATCCAGATGATCACGACTGAGATTGGTATAGACTGCGCTATCAAAGCGAACACCTGCCACACGCCTCTGATCCAGACCGTGCGATGAAACCTCCATCGTCAGCCATGGCACAGCCTTATCGACCAATCCTCTCATGAATTGCTGAATGGACACATTATCTGACGTGGTATTACCTACCGGCTTCAGTGACGGAAAAAGACCATTGCCCAGCGTACCCATTACACCGCAGGACTCATTGAAACATTGCAACAACTGTGCAATAAAATGACAGCAACTGCTTTTACCGTTCGTGCCTGTTACGCCAATGACGTTAAGAGATTCTGATGGTGACTGATAAAAACAACTGGCCAACTCTCCGAGTCGATCAGTCAGGTTATCAACAGAAATCACCGGCACGGAACAGACCGGCAACACCCCACCTGATGCAGCCAACACAGCACAAGCACCCGATGCAACCGCCTGTTCGATATAATCACGTCCATCACCACTGAACCCCGGCAAAGCCAAAAACAGATCGCCGCTATTCACCCTGCGACTATCCAATACCAGCTCACGAACAGGCAGATCAACCAGTTCCGACGGTAGCATCAACCATTCCAGTACTTGGTTCAGAGTCACCTGCTCACGCTGCATACAGTTCATTAACCCTTAACTCTGGAATATTTCTGGATGTCACCCAATCTTTTTATGCCACTTGCGTCCGGTGGGACGCCCAATACTCGAAGCGATTCAGCAGCCACACGGGAAAATACCGGCGCAGCAACCAAGCCACCGTAATATTTGCCGACGGCTGGACTGTCAATCACTACCACCATTACGATCCGCGGATCGTCTGCCGGCACAATGCCAACAAATGACCCGATATGGTGTGAATTGGTATATCCGTATTTACCCAGTTTTCTGACCGTACCCGTTTTACCCGCTACCGAGTAGCCATCCACCTGAGCTCGCTTACCGGTGCCACTGGTCACTACGGTCTCCATCATGACGAGCACTTGTTTCGCGATATCGGCAGCGATAACGCGGGAACCTTCTGGCGGAATATCACGTTTCAACAATGTGACCGTCCGGAAAATACCACCATTGGCCAAAACCATATAAGCCTGTGCTAACTGAAGGTGGGAAACGGTGAACCCATATCCATAGGCTAATGTCGCCGTTTCAATCGGCTGCCACTTCGTCCGGTAAGGCAGTAATCCTATATTTTCACCGGGAAACAAAACGCCAGTTGACTGTCCGAATCCCACGCGCTGAAACAGAGAAAAGATGATCTCTGGACCAAGATCCAGCGCTATTTTACTCACACCGATATTACTGGACTTGGTAATAATACTGGTAACATCCAATTGGCCGTAATTACGCACGTCTGTAATGGTGTCAGCCCCAATGCGCATTCTTCCCGGCGAAGTGTCAATGGGAGTATGACTGGAATAACGGCCTGATTCCAGCGCAGCGGCGATGGTCAAAGGCTTGATGACAGAGCCCGGCTCAACCTGATCAGTAATAACCCGATTTCGCACATTCGCAGGATTCAACTGCCTACGATTGTTAGGATTAAACGTAGGTTGATTGACCATCGCCAGCACTTCGCCAGTTTTAGCATCCAGCATCACTAGGGAGGCCGATTTGGCCTGTAAATCATGAAACGCCTTCTGTAACTCTTTGTTGGCAAGATACTGGAGACGAAGATCGATGCTCAGCATCAACTCTTTTCCAGGACTGGCACTGCGGACAATCTCAGCTTCTCTAACCAGATGTCCCCTGCGGTCTTTCAGTACACGCCACTTCCCTGGCTCTCCGGACAACCAGTCATCCAACGCCAACTCTATGCCTTCCTGTCCTTGATCATCAATATTAGTCAACCCCACCAACTGAGCTGCAACCGCACCAACCGGATAGTAACGCCGGTATTCATCCTCTGAATAGACGCCCGGCACCTTCAATGCCATGACCTTGCTAGCTTCTGTCGGTTCTATCTGCCGCTTGAGATAGATAAATTCTCGATCAGCATTGGCTGCCAATTTCTTACTCAGTGCCTTGACCTTGACGCCCAGCACTGACGCAAGCGCTGGCAGATTCGTATCAACAGAGGATAGTTCTTCTGGATTAGCCCAGATGGAAACCACTGAGGCACTCACGGCAATCGGTTTGCCATTACGATCAAAAATAATGCCACGATGCGCAGGAATGGTTTCATGACGCACAATACGCTTGTCGCCCTCATGTTGGAGAAAAAAACGATCAACGACCTGCAACTCCGCAACACGCCAGATAGTGACAACAATGAGCAACAGTACCAGCGCCACCACAAAATGAAAGCGTCCTGCGTATGGTGTGATCTTCCTGCGCCGATTCATGGTTCTACTAGTATCACGTTGCCCTTGTGAGGCACATCCATGCCCAGCTGGTTGACCGCCAGTCGTTCAATCTGACCATGAGCCGTCAGCGTACTGTACTGCAACAGTAGCTGTCCCCATTTCTCCTGTGCTTTGTTCTGATAGTTTAACTCTGCTTGATACTGGTTAAATGCCTGCCGATTCAGATGCGTCACGTAAGTGACAGCCACCGCAGAGCAGAACACGGCCAACACCAGCAACAACGGCCTGAGCCTGATCATCGGCAGCAACGTTTTCAGAGGCAACCAATCCATCATTTTATCCTCGTTTCACAGCCACTCGCATGACTGCACTGCGCGCCCGCGGATTGAGATCAATCTCTACCTTGCCAGACTTTACCGCCTTACCACAGCGCTTCAAGCGACGGGCTACACTCAACTGATCTTCGGTCAACGGTAACCCAGCAGGAATATGTTCATCACCACGCTCATGCTTACGAATAAAACGTTTAACGATTCGGTCTTCCAGTGAGTGAAAACTAATAACGACCAGTTTTCCGCCTGGCTTCAGTACGTCCAGCGACTGGTCCAGCACCTGGACCAGATCATCCAGTTCACTGTTGACAAAAATCCGAATGCCCTGAAATGCACGCGTCGCAGGATGCTTACCTTTTTCCCAAGCGGGATTAGCTTCCGAGATGATATGCGCCAGCCTCCCGGTGGTGACAATCGGTTCAAGCGCTCGCGCCTGAACAATGGCTTGCGCCATCCGACGGGCAAAGCGCTCTTCACCAAACCGCTTAAGTACCTCTGAGATTTCCGCTTCACCTGCTTTAGCAATCCAGCTTGCTGCACTGACGCCCTGTTCGATATTCATACGCATATCCAGAGGGCCATCCTGGAGAAAGCTGAACCCTCGCTCGGGGTTATCAAGCTGCGGCGATGAAACGCCAAGATCCAGCAACACACCATCTGCCTGCTCCGGTCCCGTAATACTCTCCAGTTCAGAAAATGAGCCATGAGCAATACGGAAACGCAGATCTGCCTGCTCAAGCTTAACTCCAGAGGCAACGGCTTCAGGATCCTTATCAATACCGATCAGGCGTCCTTTCGCTGACAGCAGATCCAGCACGGCACGACTATGACCGCCTCGTCCAAAAGTACCATCTATGTACAGTCCTTCCGGAGAGTTCACCAGTGCTTCAAGGACTTCAGCCAGCAAAACTGGTTGATGCCTGAATGATTCATTCATACTCATCAATGGATTCACAACGACAATGTCTGTAACGCCTCAGGGATCTGGCCAGCGTCGCCGGTCTCGTGCAAATAAGCATCACGACGCTTATTCCCACCACACTCATCCCAAAGTTCGAATTTTTTACCTTGCCCCAGCAACACCGTGTTTTTGCCAAGCTCGGCATAATCACGTAACAGTGAAGGAATTAATACTCTCCCACTGCTATCCATTTCCAGATCAGTTGCGTGACCGATCAGTAGTCTCTGTATCCGTCGGTTCAGAGGGTGAAAACTGGGCAGGGAGTCAATGTTAGCCTGAATGATCTCTCACTCACTAACGGGGTAGATCAACAGACAGCTCTCTTCAGTATCGATGGTCGCAACAAGATGTCCCTCACAACGCAAAGACAACACAGAGCGATAGCGGGTTGGAATCGCCAACCGCCCTTTCGCATCCATATGGATTGCATTCACCTCCCGGAACATTGACCTCTCCTCGTCTTATCCCTGAACCGAATGCCAGATTATCCCACTTTTGACCACTTTACCCCACAGTACCACACTATAGGAACCCCAAACATCCTGCCCCTGCAAGGAGGCCAGTAGAAAACCTTTACTATTTAGCGAGTCACACAGGAACAAGAGGTTTTTTCATTGTGCGAAATAACGAGAAAACTGATACGATCCAAGCAGAGAAAAAGAGAAAAAGCCTCGACCACCATGAACCAAACATAAACACAGTGAATAAAAAACACGACCTTCATACAAAAAAACCCCCCCGCCGATCATAATCAACGAGAGGATTCTCAGGGTCATTGCGAGCTGGCCTATAAGCCGGGTTCTGTATAACCTGCGAACAGGTTTGACAGTCATTCATCTGGGATGCATGTCACCATGCACCTCTAGCAGCCTACCCGGATTCAGTACGGGTCATACCATGGAATCCCTATTTGGCCTTGCTCCAGGCGGGGTTTACCGTGCCGTGAACTGTTACCAGCCACGCGGTGCGCTCTTACCGCACCCTTTCACCCTTACCGGTCTGATCCGTTGCCGGAAACAAACTTAGGCGGTCTGCTCTCTGCTGCACTTGCCGTAGGCTCGCGCCCCCCAGGCGTTACCTGGCACCTCACCCTTTGGAGCCCGGACTTTCCTCTGTTCTACTTTCATGGAATCCGTAAAATCCGTGGAAGTAAAACAGCGACTGCCCAGCCAGCTTGCGACGGCGGATGATAATAAAAACTCGGAGCAAGCACAAGCATTTTTTAAATAAAAAATACTTAAAATATTACTCACTCTCCTTCCGTTTGAGGGATAACCCGTAATCATATAAGGCTTTTTTCTTACCACCTGAAATCCGAGCAGTTAAATGACTAGCCTGCTTCAACGACAACTCTTCCATCAGAACTCCCATGACACGGGCGGCACTCTCATCAATTCCATCCAGCGCCGACAATGGCTGTGCGCCTCGTACCAGAACGACGAACTCCCCTTTCTTCTGGTTTGCATCCGATTGCAGCCTTTCCAGACACTCGCCGACAGTGCCAGCCAAAACAGTTTCAAAGAGCTTGGTCAGTTCGCGCGCGATAACGATGCCTCGCTCAACACCCAGCACTTCAGCCATATCACTCAGCGACTCTTCAATACGGTGGGACGACTCATAGACTATCCAGGTATGTTCAAACCCAGACAGAGCCTGAAAACGCTTACGGCGCGCCACGGACTTCGCTGGTAAAAAGCCTTCAAAGAAAAACCGATCCGACGGCAAACCTGAAACACTTAATGCTGCAATCAAGGCACAAGCTCCTGGAATCGGCGCTACGCGATAACCTGCTTCACGAACAGAAGCCACCAGAAAATAACCAGGATCAGAGATCAGCGGCGTCCCGGCGTCCGACACCAAAGCAACCGATTCACCCACTGCCATTTTTGCGATAATTTGGGCGCTACGATCTCGCTCATTATGCTCATGACAAGCCAGCATAGGCTTCCTTATTCCCAAATGGTTCAGCAAACGCGCCGTATGACGGGTATCTTCAGCAGCTATCACATCAACCGACTGCAATATTTTAACAGCCCTGCTGGTGATATCTTCAAGGTTTCCAATCGGCGTCGCCACTATGTATAGACATGCATCACTGTACAAACATGCATCATTCATCAGATTTATCCAAACAATCAACCGAGATGACTAGAGATGAACCCGGTATTTGGTTAAAATTACCCGAGGTGATGAGTGGCAACCACTGCCTGCACCTCTTTTACATAACAAAACTGCCTATATTGCCAGAAGGTGGCTCATAAGTGAGTTTTATATTCCGATCAAGATTATCAATTAGTCTACTTGCATTGGTGTTGATGCTGTCAGCCTGTTCAACCACGCCGAGCAAGACGGTGAACGATGGCATGACATCGCCTAACAACTATTCCGTGACGGAAGAACACTTGCTGCCAGCAATAACCATACAGTTAAACAATGGCAACACAGACAGAGCGAGAAACCTGCTTGATCAGATTAAACTTGAGTACTTGAGCAACAACGACCTCAATCATTACCATCTGCTGGAAGCCAATTTGGCAGTCATGACCCATGACCAGCAATCCGCACTGAACTGGTTGTCGACCATAAATACCAGGACTCTGAACCGCTCGCAACAGATCACCTACCATCAGATAAAGGGCAACGCTTATAAGCTAGAAGGCCAGTACAGCCAGACAATTGAACAGCTTGGAATGGTCTTGCAATATTTGCCAAAAGAGGATTATCCAGAGCTATACAACACACTGTGGGAGAACCTGATTCTACTCAATGAAAGCCAACTGCAGAATCTTCTGTCGATCAGGCAATCCGACCCGCTTAAACCATGGGTTGAGCTCGCTTTCATCTACCAAACGCTCGGCGAACTTAAGCATCAGTTATCAGCGCTGAAAAACTGGCAACAACGCTGGTCAACCAGCGACGCACTGCGCTATTTACCTCAAAGCATTGTTGATCTGCAAAATTCAAAGCCTTACCAACCTGACAGCATCGCCCTTTTACTACCCATGAGTGGGCAACTGGCTCAGGCCGGTGAAGCGGTTAGGGAAGGCCTCATGGCAGCCTATTACGAAACTATGAAAAAGAATCGTCATGTACCGCGAATACAGTTTTACGACTCTGCGAACAGCGACCCTGTCACGCTGGCGCTACAGGCTGAAGCCGAAGGCGCGGAACTGATTATAGGACCGCTCAGCCGAAACGCAGTAGAGAAAGCGGTATCAAACAGACAAATTACCATCCCGCAACTAACATTGAATTACATCAATGACACAGCACTGACCGTCAACCTCACCTACCAGATGGGAGTTTCCGCCCAGAATGAAGCCAAACAAAGTGCCCAACGCGCATGGCAAGACGGTTTCAAAAACCCAATCATGTTCATTCCTGACGACGACTGGGGAGAACGCGTTGCTGCGGCATTCACTCAGGAATGGCAATCGCTCGGTGGAAACCTATTATCCACAGTCCATTACACGGGAAAAGGTGACTTTAACCAGACAGCATCAACATTGTTGCTGATCAACGAAAGCCAGAAACGAGCCAATAACCTGCAACGCATTCTCGGAAAAAAGCTCAATTACACGCCTCGTCGTCGTCAGGATATCGACATGATTTTTATGGCAGCTACCGCCGCTAACGGCCGCCAGCTCAAACCGGCGCTGGATTTTTACTTCGCCTATGATCTTCCCGTCTACACGACATCCAGCATATACAATGGCCAACAGAATCCATCAAAGGATCACGACTTAAACAGCATCCGATTCCCAATCATGCCGTGGTATCTAAGCGAGGGGTCACCGTTAAAAACAGCCATTACCCGTGAATGGCCCTCCAGCGCAGGGCAGTACGGAAGCCTGTACGCACTAGGTTCTGACGCTTGGCTCATCTATCCTAAACTGGAGCAGATGAGCCACTCGCCTAATGCAAAGATATCTGGTGCCACCGGCACGCTAAGCATTAATGAGCATGGCCATGTGGAACGGCAACTGATCTGGCAACATTTTCACAACGGCCTCTCCGCCCCTCTCACCCGTGAACGCAGTGCGAGAAAAATTCATGCGATACACGTCTTGGATAGCGACGATCAAAAACCCACTGGGTAACAAAGCAGAAAACGCTGCGCTTCATTTTCTTGCCAACCAAGGACTTACATTGGTGGCAAAAAATTACGCTTGGCGAGGCGGAGAGCTGGATCTTGTCATGCAAGACGAGGCGTTTCTGATTTTCATTGAGGTTCGCTATCGAACTAAAACGAATTACGGAACTTCCGCCGAAAGCATTACTTGGCAAAAACAGCAACGCCTTATCAAGACAGCAGAACATTTTTTACAGAAGCACTGTCTGACAGACAAATCAGCCTGCCGCTTTGATATAGTAACTGCAAAACCTGATTTATCCCTTTCAGGGAGACTGCAAATCAGGTGGACCAAAAACGCCTTCAGCGCCTGATAGGATGACCATATGCTTAATCGCATCACCTCACACTTTTCCGACAGTATTGATGCCAAAATTCGTTCTGCGGAAACACTACCACCACTCATCGCGCAAGCCTCAGAACTCATAGTTAATGCCCTGATGAATGAAAATAAGATTCTGAGCTGCGGTAATGGTGGCTCCGCAGCCGATGCACAGCACTTTTCATCAGAGATGCTAAACCGTTTTGAACGCGAAAGACCCTCGCTACCTGCCATATCCTTAACAACAGACTCATCGGTTCTTACATCGATAGCTAACGATTACAGTTATAACGAAGTCTTTGCTAGACAAATTCGTGCGCTGGGTCAGACTGAGGATATACTGCTCGCCATATCAACTAGTGGGAAATCACCCAATATTGTTCAGGCTGTCCAAGCAGCTCACGACCGAGAAATGACGGTCATCGCACTCACCGGAAAAGACGGCAGCAATATGGCTAGGCTATTGCATTCTGAAGACATTGAGATACGCGTACCCAGCACCGTCACAGCCCGCATTCAGGAAGTGCACTTGCTGGTTATCCACTGCCTCTGCGACCTTATCGATGAGAGTCTCTTTGGGATAGTCGATCAACCTGATGATCTTCTGAAATAACACCAAAAATCTGCTATCTTTGATGTCGCTTTGCCAAAAACAATTCAGAATACCAACCATGAAGACGACCATGAAGACCAAGACATACAGCCTGAAAATGATCACTGCCTCTCTGCTCTTTAGCGTTGTCTTAACAGGCTGTACAACCACCCTGACAGCCATCAATAATCATCAAATCCAACAGGACAGCTCATCAAGGTCATGGGGTGCATGGATGGACGATATGGTCATTGAAACCATTATCAGCGTCAACATTAACAAGGCCGACCCCCGTTTTACCAACAACCATATTGTCGTTACCAGCCACAATGGCATTGTTCTCATCGTTGGCCAGACAGGGTCTGAAGCGCTCAAACAACTGGCTGGAGAGACAGCAAAAAACACATTAAAAGTCCAAAACGTCTACAACGAACTGGAAATATCCGGCCCTACCAGCATGCTAGTTCGATTCAGCGATAAATGGATCACCTCCAAAATAAAAACTCGAACACTCGCCGAAAAGAATTTTTCATCAAACGATGTGAAAGTAATTACCGAAAATGGAACCGTCTATCTTATGGGACTTGTGACACAAAAACAGGCAACAATCGCTGTTAACCTCGTACAGCAGTCATACGGTGTACAAAAAATAGTTAAAGTCTTTGAGTACATTTAACATTGATACGCACACACCCCTAAGCAATTCGATAGAATAGCGGGTTGCTTAGGGGGAGGGGGGCTCTATTTAATCACTTTCAAATTTGGACGCCCTTTGGGCGGCCTGTTAGGCGTCTCAGGATCTGGGTCTGCTGAGTCTAGCTCAACACATCCATCGAAAGCACTTGTCTCAACCAGATGCACGCCTTTAGGTTGTGACTCAACTTCAAATACCATACCCTGACCGTTTTCCTTCGTATAAATCGACATTATCGCATTAATTGGCACACAGATTTGAAAGGTTCGGCCTCCAAAACGCGCCAGAAACATGACCGCTTCATTGGAAACATCCATATCCCGAATTGCCATTGGCGCAAGATTAAGCACAACCTGATCCTCTCCGGAAAACTGATCCGGTACATCAACACCCGGAATCGTCGTATCGACCAAAAGATAGGGCGTGCAATCATTATCCACAATCCATTCATACAGTGCCCTGATAATATAGGGTCGACTACTGCTCATACTCATTGTTCGACTCCAGCTTTATATCCGGACACATAAAAAAGGGAGAACTCCCTTCTTATTTTAACCGATCCAGAAGATCAGACGCACATATCACTCTCAACATCTGACATGCTTTGAGTGAAGGATTCACGCTCAAACAACCTTTCGGCGTACTCCATAACCGCCTTGGCCTGATGCGGCAATTGGATATCCATTACATTCAAACGCCAGAGAATCGGTGCAACACAACAGTCAACCAACGTAAACACTTCACTCATAAAAAATGGCTTCTCAGAAAAAATTGACGCGATACTAACAAGACTTTCTCGCAACTCTTTACGCGCCTTGACTACGACAGAAGACTTTGATTTTTGGTCAAATATGATGTCAACCAGCACGCACCAATCCTTCTGGATGCGGTGCATCATCAAGCGAGTCTGAGCCCGTGTCACCGGATAAACAGGCAGCAATGGAGGATGCGGAAAACGCTCATCCAAATACTCCATTATGACATTGGGCTCATAAAGCACCAGATCACGATCCAGCAAGGTCGGCAGTGTATTGTATGGATTAATATCTGCCAGCTCTTGAGGCCTAGCATCCGGATTGACATCCTGAATATCAACAGCAACGCCCTTCTCTGCCAAAACTATACGAACACGATGACAATAGTGATCAGCCGGATCAGAAAAAAATGTCATTGAAGATCTTTTGGCAACCACACCCATTAATCTATCCCCACCTGAGATTATACATTAAACCAAAAATGCGCATAACCACCATACGACTATGCGCCAGACTACGTACTTTATCAGATTATAAAAATTAGTGAATATCTTTCCAATACTCTCGCTTCAGCAAATAAGCTACAACGAAGAAAAAGAGCAAGAATAACAGCACATAAATACCGAGCCTCTGACGCTCAAGCTGCATCGGCTCACTACTGTAACTCAAGAAATTCACCAAATCATAGATCGCCTGATCATACTCTTCCGGCGTCATACTGCCCTTATACTCGGGATCCGGCATCAAACCACACAACAGATCACCGGTCAGCGTATCAATCTGGCCCACTGCATCATCCTCACAGGTATCCATCAAAGCACCCTGCAACTCCAGCAGCACATGCGGCATTGCTACATCTGGGAACACCTTATTATTAACACCCCAAGGACGCTTGGAATCCAAGTAAAAGGTGCGCAGATAAGTATAGAGCCAGTCAACACCACGGACTCTGGCAACCAGTGTCAGATCAGGCGGTGCAGCACCAAACCACTCTTTGGCCTCTCTGTCTACCATGCTGTTTTTCATCAAATCGCCTAACTTGGCATCCGTGAAAACAAGATTATCCAACATGAGATCATGAGGAATATCCAGATCATCTGCCACCCGCTCATAGCGCTGAAACTGTGTTGCATGACAGCCCGCACAGTAGTTCATGTAAAACTGTGCCCCTCGCTGCAGCGAGCTCTTGTCATTAGGATTTGTCTCAATATGATCCAGCGGATAGCCACCAGCAGCAAATGCAACCATCGGCAACACAAACAGCCATGTAATGAATATTGTTTTCATTAGCCGGTCACCCTTTCCGGTACAGTTTTAGTTTTTTCAAAATGGGTGTAAAAAGGCATCAGCAGGAAGAACGCGAAATAGAACAGCGTAGCTACACGCGCAATATTGAGCAGCAAACCTGTCGATGGCTGCGTCCCTAACCAAGTCAGCAGCAGGTAATTGAAGCCAAAGAGAACGATACAGAGCCTGCTGATCCCTCCCTTGTAACGCCAAGATCTTACGAGACTCTTGTCAAGCCATGGCAGAACAAACAGAATCGCAATCGCAGCACCCATGGCCACTACACCCAACAACTTATCTGGAATCGCCCGAAGAATGGCGTAAAACGCACCAAAATACCAGACAGGCGCAATATGCTCTGGTGTCTTGAGATTATTCGCCTGCTCAAAATTGGCATGTTCCAAGAAGAAACCACCCATTTCTGGAAAGAAGAACACTACACCACAAAATACAAACAGGAAGACGACAACACCCACAATGTCCTTAACGGTGTAGTAGGGGTGGAACGGAATCCCATCAATTGGAATGCCCTCTGCATTCTTGTTCTTTTTGATTTCCACACCGTCCGGGTTATTCGAGCCCACCTCATGCAGCGCAATAATATGCATGACCACCAGCCCAAGAATAACAATCGGCAGCGCGACCACATGCAAGGCAAAGAAACGATTCAAGGTAATACCGGAAATCAAGTAGTCACCACGAATCCACTGTTGCAGATCGGCTCCAACCACCGGAATCGCACCAAACAGGGAAATAATAACCTGTGCACCCCAGTAGGACATCTGCCCCCAAGGCAACAGATAACCCATAAAAGCCTCAGCCATCAGCGCCAAATAGATTGCCATACCGAAAATCCAGACCAATTCACGAGGCTTTCGGTATGATCCATACAGTAAACCACGAAACATATGGCAGTATATCACTACAAAAAAGGCCGACGCTCCGGTGGAGTGAAGATAACGAATCAACCAACCGTATTCCACATCTCGCATAATATATTCAACAGAGGCGAAAGCACTTTCCGAACTCGGCACATAGCTCATGGTCAGCCAAACACCGGTCAACAGCTGATTAACCAGAACCAAAAGAGCTAAAGAACCAAAAAAATACCAGAAATTGAAATTCTTGGGTGCGTAATATTTGCTGAGATGTTCTTCCCACATTTTTGTCAGCGGAAAACGCTCATCCACCCACGCTAGCAGTCTGCTTCCCATCAGGCAGTCTCCTTCTCATCAACACCCACCGTCAGGATGTCATCCCCTTCATAGGAATAAGGCGGCACCACCAAGTTCGTTGGCGCTGGCACTCCGGTAAACACCCGTCCCGCTAGGTCAAACTTGGAACCATGACAGGGACAGTAATATCCACCCATCCAATTTGCATCAAAGTCCATGGATTTCACCTCAGGCATGAACTTTGGCGAACATCCCAAGTGCGTGCAGAGCCCCACCAACACCAAGATATCTTCCCGAGTGGAGCGGAATTCATTCTGCGCATAACTAGGCTGTTCCGACTGCTGAGAGCTCGGATCTCTAAGCCTGCTCTCTAGCTTTCGGATATTATCGAGAATTTCCTGCGTACGCCGCACAATAAATACAGGTTTGCCACGCCACTCCACAATCACTTGCTGACCAGGCTGCAGCTTCGATACATTGACTCTTACAGGTGCACCCGCCGCCTTGGCCTTCGCACTGGGATTCCAGTATTTAATGAACGGTATCGCAACTCCAACAGCGCCCACAGCACCCACCACTGAGGTTGCGGCAACCAGAAAGCGACGCCGACCCACATTTACGCCGTTTTGACTCATATCAGCTTTCTCCCCATCGGAGCGCTAGCTCATTTATTCTTCATGTAAAGCAAAACAGTGAACAGATTAATCATTCTTAAAATGACTGACAAATTTAACAGCGATTCTCTTTAGCATTCCAGCAACAATCCGCAATGGTATAGTGTTTACCTCTTAAGTTAAACGGATGAGATCATATTGACGTTTTCTCATGTTCTTTATCCGAAAAAACGCCCACTTTTTCAAGTTCAAGCGCGAAGCATAAAAAATAATAGACACAAAAAAGCACCGATCCAAAAATCAGCGCTCTTGTAGCAATCCAAAAACGAATTAACGCTTGGAAAACTGAGGACGTTTACGAGACTTGTGCAGACCGACCTTCTTCCGCTCAACCATACGGGCATCACGGGTGACATAGCCAGCCTTACGCAAAGGAGGGCGCAACGTTTCGTCATACTCCATCAGAGCACGGGTGATACCGTGACGGATCGCACCGGCCTGACCGCTAGCACCACCACCCTTTACAGTGATCTTGATATCGAAACTTTTCACCATTTCAACCATTTCAAGCGGCTGCATGACGATCATTCGGGACGTTTCACGACCAAAATAGTCCTGAAGCGCACGACCGTTGATATAAATGCTACCCGTTCCCTTACGCATAAAAACACGAGCGGTAGAGGTTTTTCGACGACCTGTACCGTAGTTCTGAGTGACTGACATGTTGACCCCTAATTAAATAGTCATTTGCTGAGGTTGCTGTGCAGCATGCGGATGCACAGATCCGGCATAAACTTTCAGTTTACGCTGCATAGCGCGACCTAGCGGATTACGGGGCATCATGCCTTTAACAGCTAGCTCGATGACACGTCCAGGCTTATGAGCAATCAGCTTTTCAAAACTCATTAACTTCAGCCCACCTGGGAAACCAGTGTGACGATAATACATCTTGTTAGATGCCTTACGACCGGTCACACGCACTTGCTCGGCATTGATGACCACGATGTAATCGCCGGTATCAACGTGAGGAGTGTACTCAGGCTTGTGCTTACCACGCAGGCGACTGGCAATCTCTGTAGCCAAACGACCGAGCGTCAGCCCAGAAGCATCTACAACATACCAGTCGCGCTTAACGGTTTCTGATTTAGCACTAAAGGTTTTCATCTATCTATTCGCCTCAATGCTCGCTGGCGCGAGCTGAATTCAAACATCACGACTGTTTGGCCAGCCTACGAACCAACGCAGTGCTTTAAAAACTATCGCAGTTCAAACAGTAGTACTCATTATTGGGATAACGGAATATAATATAGCTAGTTCAGTCAAAAAAAAACCCCCGTCATTGAAAAATTGCAGCTATTTACCCACCCACCCCCATTTCAGCCTCTATAAATTAGACTAAACTACCCGTAAACTTGCATCAGGCTAACACTCTCCTTCGTAAGCGTGAATTTAACCGCCCATCGACCGATTTACGACCTACTTATCTACCCGATTGCTGGCATGGAACATTCGAGAATGCCCCACCAGATATTAGACAATTGAAGATTTTTGATGCTTAACCGGACAAAGTAATCATGACACATCCAATTCCCCTTATGATTCAAGAGAGGCTGGATAAGATCCCGATGCTGATTGCCATGCAGATCGACTACCGGTTCTATGATGGCAACGAACTGCTGCTAGCCTGTCCCCTATCGCCCAACATCAATGACAAAGGTTCTGTCTTTGGTGGCAGCATCAGCGCTTTAGCCACAATATGCGGCTGGACTATGACCAGTCTGGAAGCACTTAAAGCAGGTATCAACTGCAATGTTGTGATCGCCGAACAAACTTTACAGTTTTTGAAACCAGCAAACAGCGAGCTACTCGCTAGCTGCAAATGCGCAGCGCCCGAAAATTTCTGTCATCGACTGCAGGCTGGTCGTAGAGTGCGTCTTGACCTAAACGTCTCCCTAAGCTCTGAGGGAGAGAGTATCGCAATCTTTACCGGAGGCTATGTTGCAATACCCCCAAAGGAACTACCTAAAGGGACATAACACAGACATTGCCGGCCCTACCGCATGGATAATCAAACGTTGTATGGGACTCTTTCGCAACCAAACAAGCATCCAACAAATTAATGAGCAATAACAACCATTCCTGCGCGCCAGCCTAACCTTTTCTAGTCTAGCAAAAAGTCTCGCCCTGTGTGCGTGCGTCTTAGAACCACTGAATAGCCAAGAACGCTACAACATCAATGCCGGAAAAATGATATTTTGACGAAAGGATAACTGAAGCCCAACATTGAACTGTCAATTTAATTTACGACATTCACTCTAAGTCATTGTTTTACCAAATATATCAGACTATTCGATGGAAATATCTCTCTCCATCAGATACGCTTTTTTTAGTAGTAACCGATTATGGTCGTATTCATCTCCACTTCCAAAGATTGAGTCTAGGGGTGAGGAAAGTATCCATTAGGAATCACTTTCAATGAAAATGATCTATCGTCGATACAAGTAATGGATAACAGTTTATGTCAGATCAGACTTGGGTATTAAAAATTCTGTCCGGCCCGCATGTCGGCGCAGAAATCACTCTACACGAAGGCAAGCACTCACTAGGTCGGCATGAAGAATGTGATCTAGTACTCACCGATAACACCCTCGCCGATTATCAACTTGAAATTCATATTTCAGACGAAAGCGTTGAAATTATCAACCTAGTAGAAGAACAAAGCATCCATATCAACGGAAAAGCTCAAGAAAACCAGTTTCCATTGGAACCATTTGCCATCGCCACTGCCGGAAACCTTCACTTTGCCATGGCACCAGAAAATGCCTCTTGGCCAAATCTATCCATGCCGAATCTGGCACCTTCTACTTCCGCAAAACCAAACATTGATACCCCTGCCGACAAGACTGATGAGGATATTCATGAGGATGAATACTCAGATGAGGTTGAGACTGAGGATGAGGTTGAGGTTGAAGACAGTCCGGCTATCATCGCTCCAGTGAAAGACGATAAACAGGCAACCTTTACAGCTAAATACTTAGTTTTCATCAAGAATATGAACCGCATCTTGGGCTTTCGTCCCAAAAAGTCCTTACTAATTGGCGGCGTTTCCGCTCTGTTGCTTATCGGATTTATCGTCGGATTTTTCTGGCTATGGCAACTCACCGATCCTACAGCGGCTGAAAGAAAAAAATCCATTCCCCTTATTGTCCAAGCGGAAACACTTCGCATTTCACAGCAGCTGGAAAATGTTACCCTAGAAGCACTCCCAAGCGGTTCCATACTACTAATCGGTTACGTAACCAATAGCTCAACAGAGCAAGCCTACATAAACGTTTTGGCGGAGAAATTCATTCCCTATAACAACCAAATCATTGCCTTAGATGAAATGCAGGAAAATGCCAAGTCCATACTAAAAATGAATGGCTACAAAACTCTCACTGTTGCACTGGATACACTACCAGGTACACTGATTCTCAGAGGGTATTTGCATACTGGCAAAGATCTGATTAAAGTTCATGCGTTACTTCGTCAGGAAGTAAATGGATTGCGAGCTATTATCGATCAGATGGACTTCCAGAACAGCCGAATCAAAGCATTACGTTCAATGCTCAAGTCAAATTCACTGAGTCGGCGGATAAAACTACTGGATCAACCAGGTAAAGTTGTTATCAATGGCCGTCTGATGAATATTTCTCAGGGATACCATCTCAAAGAAATAATTCGTACCTTCCGAGAAAAATACGGTAAATATCCTGAATTAGTGCTTGATGTTACCTTGCCTTCTGCCAACATGGATACCATGCAACCTGTCATCAACATCAAAAGCATAACGATCGGCAAGGAGCCTTTTATCATCCTAAATAATGATGAAAAATATTTAAAAGGTGCCAAGTTAGAAAATGGATATATACTTGAAGATATAACGCTAGAATACTTGATGCTTCGTCTAGGACGAGACAGAATGAAATTTCATATAGGAGGCAACCATGCCAGAAACTGAAGACATCTCTCTCTCGATAACAGAGGATCGGCTAAGTAGTGATGCGGACGGTCAATTCAAGAAAGAGGTTATCCACAACCTGAAGACAGAGATTACTGACCTCACTGCCACCAAGCAGGGAGGACTGTCTCCGGAAGAGTTTCAACAGACAGATGCCCTGATCAAGGCACTCGGTAGTGCAATAAAAGTCACCGAGATGACTTGGCTGAAATTTCATGGCGCCTCTGGCACACCTTGAAATGCGTTTTATCCCATCCGATTCAAACTTAAGGATACAATGAACTAAACTCAAATAAAGTACTAATAAAAAGGAAAGAGTTATGTCTTCAGCTACGTCGCAAACTCAAAGCATTAGTTTTGATACAGCAACCGAACGCTTGTCCAGCAAGCTAGACGATCTTGAAACAAAGTTGCAAGCATCTATGGAAAATGTCGATCCAACCAACTTGGCCGAGATGATCAAACTGCAGCAAGAGGTCAATAAACTTACTATGCTCTATAGCTTAGATAGTTCAGTCATCAAATCCGTTAAAGATACTGCGCAAGGCATTATTCAAAAAATTAGTTAACTTGTGTATTCAGAGGAATTAGAGACATGGTAAGGGTTACCATCACAGCAGAACACTTACGGCTACTGGCAGACATCGGGTTTATGGCTACCAGCAACGGGATGTCAGCCCAAGCCAAGTCTATATTCACGGCCATTGGTCATGCACGCCCCGGAAGTATACTTTCGCATATTGGCCTAGCGATAAATCATCTTAATTTAAACCAGTTTCAGGATGCGCTGGACATTCTTGAGAAAAAAGCTCTAAAGGTCGAGCCAGACAACCCTACGGTACAAGCCTTTATTGGTATGTCCCTGATGCTAATGGGACGCAACAGTGAAAGTGAGACTTTTCTCCTGCCACTGCTCGACTCTAAGGATACATCGGCAGCCAGCTTGGCAAAAAATCTCCTACAGGAACTCAAGCATCACGCAGACAAAAAGAGCACACCACCCACACCACCCACCGCTCAATACTAAGCACAGCCCAATACTAAGTAGTAACGGAGTGATGATTCAACCAATTAAACAGGTTGTCCTCCAGCGGATCTTCGCTAGCCAAGGATGACAACCAGTTTTCATACACTTCAACCAGCCTATCTATCCTCACACCATCTAGCTGCTCAAGCCCATCCAGCATGATATCCAGCACAGGCTCAGAGAAATAGAGAGCATCTTCAGCCACAGAGTCATCCGCTCTCTCATTGGATGACGACAACAGTGCCGTATTGCCGGGCAATCGCTGAAAGCAGGGGGCATTTCCTCTGAGCCATGCATCCGCAATACGCTTTTCATACCGACTCATTAAACAACCTACACCGCCATCGACCCTGCTCTGCTCTCTCACATAACGTGTAATCATAGTCTTAGTGACGGTATAAAGTGGCTTCAAACCAGACTCACAAAATACATGTAAGCGACTAATATCCTGAACTTGCTGCCAGTGCTGATCATCAGTCAACACCGTGGTACGCACTGGCAAACAGGCTAATTGTTGCAGATATCCCCTGACACCATTCTGGCGATCTTTTATCAGCCGCAGCCCTCGCCGAAAACCATCAGCAACGTCAGTGGCATACTGACTGTGTTTATCAGTATCGCAGGCAATACTATCATCGGGATTATTCCAAAAGAGACTTATACCAGTTTGCCTAAGCGCACTCTGCTCCCAGTTCAAAAGTGCAGGATCCTTCATTTCAGTCTGCAACGCCTTGGCAACACGCTGAGAGCAGCTCCGACTCAGATCAATAGGATAAGGCATATTCCCCAAAATAAAAATATTTCGATAATCTGCACTGCCCTGCCCTGTTATCAATAAAAACGCTGTCATCATTCCTACACGCCGATAAAAAAGCTGACTCCACACACTTTCTGATGCTTGAGCAGATACACATTCTACATACCCATAATGAAATGTTCGATTTCGCCGTGTTTCACTCATTGCTATTTGTCGATAACAACCAATAGCATCCTCTTCAGCCCATAGATTAAACTGTTCCGCCAAACTTAAGCATTCGCTGTTCCGATGCTGATTGATCAATAGAACCTCAGCACGCAGATCTCTTGGCTTATAAATAATACTGACACCATTGCTGTAACCGATCCGTGTCGCACCCGAAAAATGGCGTTTTGTTAAAGGTTCTACCTTAATTATCTTTATTGATGCTCCAGACTGTTCAACGACAAATTCATCCAAAAGATGCTGCCAATCCTGCTCAAGTCGCCGAATGAGTGCTTTGGTAGCCTGCAAATAATCGACCAATTTTGATCTAGTCTGTCGCCCCCACAGCGGAAACCGATCCACAAGCTCTTGGGAAGATATCCCCTCAATGTCCATTTTCTCTGCTGATTTACGACCTATATTCCGAACATGCTCCAACTGTTCACTCAGTATTTTCACTGCAGGCGCGATAATAGATGGCAGCATCGTGCTAGCACGCCAACAAGCATCAGATCTGATTGAGGTCAACAAAGGCCAGACATAAGCAGTCATTAAAGACTTTACATGCCCTGCGACCCACGCATCTGGACAGTCGTCGCCCTGAAACAGCGCCCATATCTCATCAAGCACTGCTAAAACAGGATAAGTCGGATATTTAGCCAAACATAGATAGGTATTCTTATGAGTACATCGCTCTTCAACCGAGAAACAGAGCAAATGATGCTTCATCGCCCAGAGGATGTTAAAGATGACCTGAGGCTTAGCAAGTCCAATACTGTCACATAGATGATCAACACAGACACCCAGTAATGCCCCCTCAAGTACTTGTGACTGAAACTGCGAATCCACCAAGTGATTAATACTTTCAAAACATACTGTCGCTTCTGAATCGTTTAAAACGCGACGCCCTCGCGGAGTCGTCTTGATAACATCAGCATCGCCTAGATGCCGAGAAGCGTAGTGCTTAAACACGTCAACCGTTAATAAACCAGGATATTCACCAGAGTGCTGAAAATGCATTTGATCGGCATTCTGCTTAAGCGACCGAACCAGTTGTTCATACTGTTCGACGGATGCTTTCCAAGTAAATTGATCATCAACACGAGATTGAGCAGCCTTTCCCACACGAAGCCTTAGCGCCTTGTCTGCAAGCAGCGTCGCCAACACACAGGAAAGCACTGGGATATCGACTACTACGGATTGCGCCGCTGCCAGCAAATTACGCTCTGGCTCATAATAAGCAGTGGGTGTGATAAGGAGATCAACATCTCCCCAGACGGTTGGCACCAGAAACCCAGATACTCCATCTTCAACCAGATCTCGATAACCATCCCAATCAGACAACACAACCGGTAATCCGGCAGCCATGGCCTCTATTGGGGCAAGACCAAAGGTTTCCTGAGGGTTATCCGCAATCGAGACAAAAATATCGGCTGCAGCATAGACGATATTACGCTCTGCTGAGTCCAGATCAAGCTTGAATAAAACACAATCATCCAGAGCAAACGTACCCACAGTACGGACAAGAGAGACCACATAATCATCACTGAATGATGCCTGGCCACAAAGATATAAAATGACATCATTACCCCAGTCATCCCCTGACACAATTTCATTTAAGGCCAGAATCAGAGGATGAAGATCCATTTTATTGCTAAGGTCGATCCTTCCCAGATAAAGAATAATGAGGGCATCTTCAGGCAAGCCTAACTGCCGCCTAACATGCTGTTTATCGGTGACAAGGAATGCTTCAGGTTCAACCCCCAAAGGGATTTTCTCAACCGCAATGGATTTGCTAATCGTCATGCTATGTCGATTGGATAGCTGATTAATCACATGATTAATCATTCGGTTCATGGCTTTCTGAGCAGCATGGCTGGCACAGAGCAACGCATCGCAATTATGGTACGGAGCCAGTAGAGTATTACGCGTAGCGGTCAGCAATACATCCTGACAAAGCGAATGCACTCGACCGGTGATGGGAAACATCTGTCCTGCATACGCTTCTCTTAGCTCCAGCAACGGAGAGATATGATGGTCACCACAATGAAATACCGAATATTCATACCCTGACAAGCAGACTGGCAACAGATGTAAAGGAATGACTTGTATCGTCCGATCCAGCGATTCGAACTTCAAAAAATTCATCCAGTAGCTGTAAACCGAGGTGCAATGCTCTACCACCACAAAAAAATGGAATTCCGTGAAATGGCTATAACGAACTAGAGCCTCCAACAATCCCTGATTAGCCTCGATCAAACCATTTTTAAAAGTCACATCTCCAGATTCAAGCGGGGGAATAATCGTTGCGATGCGAAACAAAGAGTGTTCCATGTTTGCTCAAGGTATCATCATAGGATTGAGCCCACCACCGGTAGGCTCATCAATAATCTCCTTGATATAAAGATAACAACCGGCAAAACTTTCCAGCGTTTCCTGAAACTGATCCACACGAAGGCCAGATTCATATAAACGACGATGAAGCCAGTAATGGTTATCTTCCTCATTAATACTGATACACGCACGCTGAGCACGAATCAGTGGTAAACTTTTTTCAGCCAGTTTCATTGCCAGTTCACGCTGCTCGTCATCAGCTTCCGGCAATTCTGCCAGCCGTGCTTCAAGGTAGATGCGTCCAGAACGGGTATAACACAGCACATCAAACCCGCTCATTCTCATGGTATAACACCCTTCTTTCGGCTCTATTGGATCCATCTGGTTAATGCGTACCAAATCTTCCATCAATGCTGCGATGCTCATAAATCGACCTGCCCATGTTTTTAGCAGAAGTGCTAAAAATAGTCTGCCTCAAACAGCTTGGCAACTCTTACAAAACCATTTTATGGCACGAAAAAACCGATCTCATTGAGTCAGCTTTCAGTGTATCAACTGATTAGTGCCTCAACTTATCAAGCTGCCGTGCACCATCAGACAGATCCGGTGACATTTTTTTAAAACAGATTACCAAAACAATAAATGCCAGTAATGATGCAAGAAATCCGAGCGAAGCAGATTCAGTCACACCCATGACCACATAGCCTAATAAGGCAACCAACGCAACACCAGCACTATAGGGCAACTGGGTCATAACATGATCAATATGGTGGCATGACGCCCCAGCAGAGGACAGTATGGTCGTATCCGAAATAGGTGAACAGTGGTCCCCAAAAACAGCACCCGCCAGAACGGCCGACATAACCGGTAACAGCTGAGCGATATCGGTACTGGCTGCCATATCACCGGCAATGGGTAGCATGATCCCAAACACTCCCCAACTGGTGCCTGTTGCAAATGCAATGATACCGGAAATCACAAACAACAGCGCTGGAATCATCGATGTATGAATGGCGCCACCCACCAGCCCTGTCAAATACTTACCCGTGCCCATGTTATTAATCACATCAACCAGCACCCAAGCGAGCACCAATATATAAATGGCCTCCAACATGGATTTCACACCACTAACCAATGCTTTCCCCATCATTTCGGTAGACAGCTTATGGCGTAACAGCATACCGATAGCCACCAACAAACCAACAAAACCACCCATTACCAAGGAGGTTGTAACATCCGTAGTCTCAAGAGCGCCCATAACAGTAAATGCCTGCCCTGCATCGGCTTGCGCCTGTGCGCCGGTCCAGAGAATAGAAAAAATCGTTGCAATCACCAATACGGCGATCGGAATCACTAGATCATTAACAGTCCCCTTTTCAGACTCCGTAACCGCATTTGCACCCGGCGGATCACCCTTGGCAGGATCATAGGGGTGACCCGCCAGCGCCATCATTTCCTGTCGCTTCATTGGCCCAACATTCAGGTCTAGCCACGCAGTCATGACAGCCAGCGCCAAGGCAAATACCGCGTACAGGTTCATGGGTGCCATAATGACAAAGGCAGAAAGCGGTGTAATATTCGTCACATCATGAGCAATCATCACCGAACCGATCAGGCCGATGATAGAAGCGCCCCAACTGGATATAGGTACAATAACGCAGACTGGTGCCGCGCTAGAGTCCAGCAGATAGGCCAACTTTGCCCGAGAAACACCGTTCTTATCCGACAACGGACGGCTAATACTACCCACTGCCAAGCTGTTAAAGTAATCATCAATAAAGATAATAATGCCCAGCGTTACGGTCAGCAGTTGTGCCCCTTTTCGGGTATGTATCCGCTTACACGCCCACTCACCAAATGCCCGTGTACCACCGGCCAACGTAATAAAGCTGGTCATGACACCGAGCATGATCAGAAACAGCAGAATAAACACATTACGGCAATTCAAACCATCATCCCAGAACACTTTCAGGAAGGTAGAAGATACGTATTCCAAGAAAAAAAGAGGATCAAAGCTCGTCAGCAATAGCGCACCGCACAAGATCCCTACTGTCAATGACAGGAGTACTTTGCGCGTGATAACGGTGAGACTTATGGCAACGACAGGCGCCACAAAAGAGAGGGGCGAAAACTCAAAATTGACTAATTCCATAAACGTCTGTTCTCTTAAACAAGTACAGCTGTAGCTAAAAACAGTCGCCTGGTGATAAACAATCAGAAATACAATTGGCGATAAAAAAAGGCCTGCGCCAACATCAGCACATTCACTTCTTCCACAACGATAACACTCCACATACCCCGCATCCGCTACCATCGTAATAACGGATCATCTCTGACTCTGACGAGCATGTATTTTGCGAGCAAACACCATCCACAGAACACACCATAGCAGTGTGGCGTCTCTTAAACGACACTCCGCCTGATGGCTCCTTGCACAGAAAATCACAGACGTCACCCTACTTTCTGCTACTGGCTACTGGATAAACACTGCACCACATACCAACAGGAAGACCTTGCCAGTATGCACCACAGAAATTTTTTCGACAACGAAACAGGGACATTTCACTGATTCATGTCACACATACTTACCATAATGCCAAGTGATGCTGTCATACACGACCATAACCAGTAACCAGTAACCAGTAACCAGTAACCACTGACATTACTGCGGTTTTTATGGGTTTTTCAAAAGTCGCTTACGCCCAGTCAATAGCCGCCCTTAATCATTCAATTGATTGATTTATAACAATCGCGAATCAATTGAATACGACATTACTCCCACTCAATGGTGGCTGGCGGCTTGCTGGAAATATCATAAGTGACTCGGGAAATATCGGAAATTTCATTAATGATTCGACCAGAAACGCACTCAAGAAACTCATAAGGCAGATGCGCCCAGCGTGCTGTCATGAAATCGATAGTCTCAACCGCTCTCAGCGACACCACGTATTCATAGCGACGGGCATCACCGACAACCCCAACTGATTTGACGGGCAGAAATACGACAAATGCCTGGCTGACTTTATGATAGAGGTCTGCTTTATAGAGCTCTTCAATAAAAATTGCGTCTGCTTTACGTAACGTATCAGCATACTCTCTTTTGACTTCACCCAAGATGCGTACACCCAAGCCAGGCCCGGGGAACGGATGACGATACACCATGTCATATGGCAGACCAAGCTCCAGACCGATTTTACGCACTTCATCTTTGAACAGTTCACGCAACGGCTCAATCAGAGCCATTTTCATCTCTTCCGGCAAACCACCTACATTGTGGTGAGACTTGATGACATGTGCCTTTCCCGTTTTGCTGGCAGCAGATTCGATAACATCCGGATAAATAGTGCCCTGAGCCAGGAACTCAACGCCATCAAGACGGCTTGACTCTTCATCGAATACGTCAATAAACGTATTGCCGATCACCTTGCGCTTTTGCTCCGGATCAGACACCCCTTTCAAGTTGTCCAGGAATTGATCACCGGCTTCTGCGCGAATCACACGAACTCCCATACTCTCGGCAAACATCGCCATCACCTGGTCGCCTTCATTCAGCCGTAGCAGACCATTATCCACAAACACGCAGATCAATTGATCACCAATCGCTTGGTGCAGAAGTGCCGCCACCACACTGGAATCGACACCACCAGAGAGCCCTAACAGCACACGCTTGTCGCCTACCTGTTCACGAACTCGTGCCACGGCATCCCCAATAATACGCGCAGATGTCCAAAGCTTTTCGCAACCGGCGATGTCGAGCACAAAGCGCTCAAGCATACGTCCGCCTTGGCGGGTATGAGTCACTTCAGGATGAAATTGCACCCCATAAAAGTGACGACTGTCATCCGCCATTGCAGCAATCGAACAGAGCTCTGTAGATGCCATTAAGACAAAGCCTTCCGGCATCATAGTCACTTTGTCCCCATGACTCATCCAGACATCCAGGCTCAGGGTGCCATCGTCTGCGATGCGGTCTTCAATACCGGTCAGCAAGCGGCTGGCGTGCTTAATATTAACACCAGCGTAGCCAAACTCCTGCAAATGGGAACCGACAACCTTACCACCTAACTGTTCAGCCATCGTCTGCATGCCATAGCAGATACCCAATACCGGCACGCCCATTTCAAACACAACACTCGGTGCTCTCGGCGTATTTCCCGCCGTGACCGTTTCTGGCCCGCCGGACAAGATAATCGCTTTTGGCGCAAAATCCTGGACAGCTTGCTCACTCATGTCATAGGCATGGATCTCGGAATAGACACCTATTTCTCGCACTCGGCGGGCAATCAGCTGTGTATACTGGGAACCGAAGTCTAGTATCAAAATCTTTTGTGAATGGATATCATCAGACATAAAAACTCCTGTGACCACCTGCTGCATTAATGATCAGCAAGTTCATAGGTAATGACCGACGCCCTCTGACATGGCGTCCAGATAGCCACCCCTACACTCAACGCTTAATAAACACGACACAGCTCATTAAATAAAAGCCATGCATTAGTCTACATCACGCAGGTATTAGCGTACGCGGTAGTTCGGCGCTTCTTTGGTAATGGTCACATCATGAACATGGGACTCGCTCATACCTGCGTTGGTCACCCTGACAAACTCAGGCTGGGTGCGCATGATATCAATATCTTGGGAACCGGTATATCCCATCGCAGCCCTCAAGCCACCAACCAACTGATGCACAATAGCGCTCAGTGAGCCCTTGTAAGGAACCCGACCTTCGATCCCTTCCGGCACCAGTTTTTCGACGCCTGCATTGGCATCCTGAAAGTAACGATCGCTAGACCCTCGCGCCTGCGCCATAGCCCCCATGGACCCCATACCACGATAGGACTTATAGCTACGCCCCTGATACAGAATGATTTCACCTGGCGCTTCGTCAGTACCAGCCAGCATACTGCCGATCATGACTACGTGAGCCCCTGCAGCGACTGCCTTTGCCACATCACCAGAATAACGAATTCCGCCATCAGCGATAACAGGAACGTCTGTGCCTTTGAGGCCTTCCGCCACATCGGCTACCGCAGTAATCTGGGGGACACCGATACCTGTTACGATTCGGGTTGTACAGATGGAGCCTGGGCCAATACCGACCTTCACACCATCTGCCCCCGCGGCTACCAGCGCCTTTGCGGCTTCTGCTGTAGCGATATTGCCACCAACAACCTGTAAATCAGGATAAGTTTCCTTAACCCAGCGAACTCGATCAATCACTCCACGGGAATGGCCATGAGCCGTATCAACAACGACAACATCAACCCCAGCAGCAACCAGCGCAGCGATACGATCCGGCGTCTCTAAACCAATACCCACCGCAGCACCAACGCGTAGCTGACCATACTCATCCTTACAGGCATTAGGGTAATCCTGAGCCTTGCGGATATCTTTCACGGTCATCATGCCGATCAACTTGCCCTGCTCACTCACCACCAACACTTTCTCAATGCGGTGCTTTTGCAGTAGTTTTCGGGCATCTTCCTGACTGGTACCTTCAACCACAGTGACCAGACGCTCACGAGGCGTCATGATATCAGCGACCTTCTTAATCAGATCTTCTTCAAAACAGACGTCACGACTCGTCACGATACCCACAAGTTCACCCTTGTCCATGACCGGCACACCAGAGATATCGTATTGACGACAAAGATCTAGCAGATCCTGCACGGTAGCCCCGCATTTAATCGTGATCGGATCCTTAACCACGCCACTTTCGTGTTTTTTGACTTTATGAACTTCCGCTGCCTGTTGCTCTATGGTCATATTTTTATGAATAATGCCCAGTCCGCCCTCCTGAGCCATGGCAATAGCCAGACGCGATTCGGTCACGGTATCCATAGCCGAGGAGATCAGCGGGATATTCAATTCCACCCCTCGGGAGATTCGTGTCTTTAGGGATACATCCCTAGGCAGGACTTCGGAATAGCCGGGAACGAGAAGGATATCATCAAAAGTGAGAGCTTCCTGAGTAATACGCAACATATTTTGCCTTCCAAATCAAGGTTAGCCGGATAAAAAGGTACAGGCGACTCTCTTCCTGAGTAGAACCACATCTGCCAGAAAAATAAATTTGATCCATTATAGCTGCACCTAATACGGTCAACAATTCTTATATTTTCAGAAAAAATAGAGGATAATAACCCAGTTTGACTACCCATATCCTCAGGGCATTCTTTTTCTGATTTTTGATGCTAATTTTTGATTCTGATTCTGACTAACCGGAATAGCCTAATTATGAGCAGTTCCTCTCCGCCGCTGGCCACCCAGTCCAACACCAGCCAGCGTAACGTTATCAGCGTTTCCGAACTGAACCGGCAGGCCAAACGCCTTCTGGAGATCAGCCTCCCCTCTATCTGGATAGAGGGCGAAATATCCAATTTTGTCCGCCCATCATCTGGGCACTGGTATTTTACGCTCAAAGATCAGTCGGCACAGGTTCGATCGGCCATGTTTCGAAACAGCAACCTGCGCGTTCAACTCTCACCAAAAGACGGTATCCAAGTACTGATTCGAGCCCGGGTCAGCCTGTACGAGGGGCGCGGTGAATACCAACTCATTGTGGATCACATGGAAAAAGCTGGGGAAGGCGCTTTGCGTCTGGCCTTTGAAGAACTAAAGAACCGATTAGCCGAAGAAGGTCTCTTTGACGAAATCCACAAGCAACCACTACCGATCTTGCCGACTCATATCGGGGTTATCACATCCCCAACCGGCGCAGTGATCCGCGACATCCTGACGGTGCTGAAGCGTCGATTCCCCGCAACACGGATTACCATCATCCCTACCGCTGTTCAGGGGAAAGAGGCCGCAGGACAGATCGTTCATGCATTACAGCTAGCAGAAAAAACTGGCTATATTGATGCGCTGATTGTCGGCAGAGGTGGTGGCTCACTGGAAGACCTCTGGCCATTTAACGAGGAAAGTGTCATTAGAGCGATGGTCGACTGCAAACTCCCCATTGTCAGTGCTGTTGGTCATGAGATCGACCACACCCTTGCCGATTTAGTAGCAGACCATCGGGCAGGAACGCCCTCTATAGCTGCCGAAATACTGAGTCAGAATCAGAGCGACTGGCGTAACGATCTGGCTGTTTACCAGAGAAAGCTGGCCGCTTTGATCAACTCGCAACACCACCTGCAGCAAGAGGCACTACACGCCCTAAGCTCTCGCCTGCGTCACCCAGGCCAGAAACTTCAGGAGCGCAACCAGCGACTGGACGACCTTTCTATTCGGCTGCAGCAAGCCATGCGTCATCAACTGCTGATCAGCCATAACGCATTAATATCGATAGGCAATCGATTCAAACAATCCTCCCCTCTGCATCTTCCCCAGCAACTAACACTGAAAAATCATCATCTTGATCTACGCCTGAACGCCAGTATGCAGAGCATGATCTCTCGCATGAAACAGCAGATGATGCATTTCACCAGCCAACTGGAAACCCTCAGTCCACTGGCCACCCTTGCCCGCGGTTATGCCATGGCTCAAACATCTGATGGCACAATCATCCGTAACAGTTTAATGATTAGCGTAGAAGAGAGCATCAAGGTCAGCCTTGCCGAAGGACACCTCGACTGCATCGTCACTAAAACCCATGCCCCCATAGAGAGACAATAAAGGAGGCAGATCCCCACTGCGGCTCCACCGTCCGAGATAAACAAGAGAGATTAAGTTCAAGTTATTACCATGTGATGGTCAAGAGAACATTCCTGAATTCGTGATTTCTTGATTACTTTCCCATTTCCATCGTTTAAGAACTCTGAGCGAGGCTCCGGATTCAACTTTTTACTGAGAACTGTTCAGAATTTATTCACAAGTACACAAATATTACCGACAAAACGGATTTCTGAAGGCTTTTTCAGTCTTCAGAACACAGAACTCGATGGTCTTCAATGAAAGCCTTTATTATCTTGTTCTG
>JAGLCE010000073.1 GCA_023146365.1 Endozoicomonadaceae bacterium | reverse complement strand
GTGAAACCATAGTTATTAGCATGATGGACATCCGCCCCAGCATTGAGCAGAACATTAATGGAATCCAAATGGCCTTTTCCAGCGGCAAAGAGCAGAGCTGTGAAACCATAGTTATTAGCATGATTGACATCCGCCCCAGCATTGAGCAGAACATTCATGGAATCCAAATGGCCGTTTCCAGCGGCAAAGAGCAGAGCTGTAACACCATTATTATCAGTATAATCAACCTTCGCATTAGCATTGAGCAGAGCCTCCAGGCAATCAAGATAGCCTTGTACAGCGACAAGGTGCAGTGGAGTGATACCATTTTTTTGGGCCTGATTGACATCCGCCCCAGCCTCTAGCAGAACATTCATGCAAGCAAGATGGTTATTTGCAGCGGCAAAGAGCAGAGCTGTTAAACCATGGTTATCAGCCTGATGGACATCCGCCCCAGCATTGAGCAGAACATTCATGGAATCCAAATGGCCGTTTCCAGCGACCAAGAGCAGAGCTGTAACACCATTATTAGCAGTATAATCAACCTTCGCATTAGCATTGAGCAGAGCCACCAGGCAATCAAGATAGCCATGTACAGCGACAAAGTGCAGTGGAGTGATACCATTTTTTTGGGCCTGATTGACATCCGCCCCAGCCTCTAGCAGAACATTCATGCAAGCAAGATGGTTATTTGCAGCGGTAAAATGCAGTGGTGTGAGACCATTTTTGTTGGCCTGATTGGCATCCGCCCCATACTTGAGCAGAGCTTTCATGCTATCAATATGGCCTTTTTTAGCGGCAAGGTGCAGGGGTGTGGTACCATCTTTTCGGGCCTGATTGACATCCGCCTTAGCCTTGAGCAGAGCCTTCAGGCAATCAAAATGGCCGTTTTGAGCGACAATTTGCAATGACGTGTCACCACTATCAAGGATGGCGATATTCACACCCGCACCAGCCTTTAACAGAAGATGTAAGCAGTTAAAATAGCCATCTTGAGCAGCATAAAACAGTGGCGTGACGTTGTCTGTCGTTAAACTATTCACATTTCCACCAACATTGAGCAGGACTTGCAACCGGTCGTCATGGCCATTCTTAGCTGCTGTGTGCAACAGACCCATATTTTTAAGTTTGGCAAATTTCTCATGGACGATGTCTTTATTATCATGAAATAGCTTGTTCATATTTTCTATACTTCCTTCACGGCAGATATTCATCGTCAACGTTTCACAGTAAGGAGAGTATTCAGGCGTCTTAGGTCCAGAAAGACGAACCAACGGCAGAGCTTGTCCCTGACATATGCAGCACCTGTACGGTTCATTAGTCTTACGCACAATCTCAAACCACGGTGTCAAACAACTTAAGTGATATGTGTGCTCACATTTTGCGATGACTACGGAGCGAGCGTCGACTTCATTTTTAGGTTCTCGACAAATTATGCATTGATAATCGTTAACGTTAACGTTATGGAGATGGATTTGAGTGTTGTTAATTTGCATTTTCTGGTCCAATTAATTTCATCAAAGAGTGGTTTACAGGTGATCTCTGATCGAAGTGTTTTCCAACTAGTTGGTCAGATTTCCAATCACTTTTTCTGCTTTATGCTGAATAACCAAATAATTTTAGTTTTACTTAATTGCATTTTTTTAATGCAATTTCACTTCAATTATTTGAGTTGGACAATTAATGGAAGAGAAAGTTTAATAAGTTATAAATCTATTGTTTAATTAAGTATATTTCCAATATTTAGAAAACTTTAAACAGGCTGTTTGTTGAAGTAATATCTAGAGTCACAAAATAACTGACACACTTGGAAAATCTCTGCCTTTGTTATATCTATAATAATACAACGGGATGTAATTGATTGACTGAGGTTACAGGTTAATTAGGGTTAACTAATGTTACGAACCCACCTATCAGTAAATACTGTTTGAGCTGATATCAGAATAGAAAAACCAAACCTTTTCGCATCTAATAATAATTCAAATAGATGAAATTGACAGTTATTCAAGATGAATGCATAATATATCCCGAAACCTCAGCATAAATCAACAAAGTCGATCATGTTCTGGTCAACGAGCGGTCTGCAAAAATTCTTCACAACATAGCTCAAACCCTTCGTCTCGACCACTGACCTAAATCATCCAATGCTTCGTCGTCTTGATGATACGGAAGCACTGTTGGAATGGTCAGATATTGAGACGTTGCTCTCCTCAATCTATGCCTCTAACACAGATCGCTCCAGCTATCCTCTACTGACTTTGTTGCGAGCCTTATTGCTTGGGATGTGGTATCGTTTGTCCGATGTGCAGTTGGCTCAGTGCTTATATAGAGACCGACTGTTTCGCAAGTTTTGTCACCTTGGCGATTGAAGAGCAAGTTCAGCGTAAGGGCTTCAGAGAAGCCTCTACCGAAAAAAAGCGAACGTGTAACCAAAAAATAGCGGTAGCACGGAAGGGCGAAGAGCGTCCTTTTGGCACCTATAAAAGAGACTGCTGGCTTGCCAGAACTAGGTTTATGGGTCCTGCCAGACATGCAGCGATTTCATGGGCTGACGGCTATGGGCGTCAGAATTTGCAAAGGCACTACATTATTTAGTGTTCTACGGTGTGTCAAAAACTTATGCGGGATAAGTGCGTCAAACATCAGTTCGAAGCACCAGAAAATAGTGCATAAAACTGATCATCTGGTGTTAAGTGTACTGGTCAGTTTCGTCAGTGGTGAAACAATGGGTGAAGTTCAATGAGAGTGACTAAAGTCGCTGATTATGTTGAGGTCTCATTCTATTTGATGTAACCATTTTCCTCTCCTGTTGATGGAGTAGATTCAGAGAATTCGATCATCAAACTCGGCAGGTGATCGGGCAGGGTTTCAGTGATAGGAGTGCTTGATGTTTAGACCTTTGCCGATATTTATAGGTCTCCGATATACAGGGGCCAAACGGCGCAATCACTTTATTTCTTTTATTTCCGCGCTCTCCATGGCTGGCTTGGTGTTGGGTGTCATGGTGTTGATTATTGTGTTGTCCGTTATGAATGGTTTTGATCGTGAGCTGCGTCAGCGCATTCTTGGTATGGTGCCCCATGCGACGATCACGTCTGCCCACGGCACAATGACAAACTGGCAATCTATTAAGTCGACAGTGGAGAAAATGTCTGAGATTGAAGCAGCAGCCCCTTTTATTGATGCGCAGGGTATGTTGGCTCATCAAGGGAAGGTTAAGGCTGCCATGCTGTACGGTATTGATCCGGAGCTGGAGAAGCGTGTATCGATTTTGGATGAGCACATGGTGAATGGTCAGTTGACTGACCTGAAGTCGGGTGAATTTGGTATTGTGCTGGGTGAGCTTCTGGCTAGACATCTGGGTGCCAGTGTGGGTGACAAAGTGACTGTTGTGCTGCCTGAAGCGTCCACCAATCCAGCTGGGATTTTTCCCCGCTTGAAGCGATTTACAGTGAAAGGTTTGTTTGCTGTTGGTGCTGATCTTGACGCAAGTCTTGCGTTTATCGAGATTAGTGATGCTGCGCGGTTCATGCGGATCAGCGAAGGTGTGCAGGGGCTTCGTCTGCTGACGAAAAACCTTTTTGCGGCGCCGCGCATTGCTTGGGAAGCTGCCATGATGTTGCCTGGCCGCTATTACGTTCGAGATTGGACGCAAACTCATGGTCAGTTGTTTCAAGCGATCCAAATGGAAAAAACCATGATTGGCCTGTTGCTGGTGCTGATCGTTGCGGTGGCGGCTTTCAATATTGTCGCAACACTGGTCATGGTCGTGACGGATAAACAGTCGGATATTGCTATCCTGCGAACCTTTGGCGCAACTCCCGGTATGATTATGCGTATCTTCATGGTGCAGGGGTGTGTCATTGGCCTGATTGGCACTGGGCTTGGTGTCATTCTGGGGATTATTGGAGCCCTGAATGTGGTCAGCATTGTTGGCGGGATTGAAGCATTGTTAGGTATCCACTTTTTGAGTCCGGATGTTTATTTTATCAGCTATCTCCCCTCGGAGCTTCTTTGGCAGGATGTTGTGGGTATTGCTATTGCCAGCTTGTTGTTGAGTTTCCTGGCGACCCTCTACCCTTCGTTTCGTGCGTCACGTATCCAGCCTGCCGAGGCGTTGCGTTATGAGTAATGACTCTGTTCTTGAGTGCCGAGGGCTGAGTAAGGTCTACCGAGAAGGCCCAGAAGATGTTGAGGTTATTCAAAATGTCAGCTTCACAATTGGGCGCAGTGAGCGTATTGCAATAGTGGGCAGTTCCGGCTCAGGTAAGACAACATTGTTGAATTTGCTGGCCGGTCTGGATACTGCTAGTGGTGGGGAAGTGAAGATCTGCGGTGTATCGATTAATGACTTGAATGATCGAGAAAAAAGCGCGCTGCGTAACCGACATCTTGGTTTTGTGTATCAGTTTCATCATCTTTTGCCTGAATTTACCGCTCGTGAAAATGTAGCCATGCCGTTGCTGCTGCGGCGTGATGTCTCCGTTTTGGATGCTGGCAGTCAAGCGGAGCACTTCTTGACGCTGGTAGGGCTGGAATCGCGCATGAATCATAAACCGAGTGAGCTATCCGGTGGTGAGCGCCAACGGGTAGCCATTGCTCGGGCGCTGGTTACAGAGCCTGATTTGGTGCTATTGGATGAACCTACTGGTAATCTTGATCAGCACACCGCTGAAATGGTGCAAGATCTGATTATGGATTTGAGTCAGCGCATTCAGACGAGCTTTATTGTTGTAACGCATGATTTGGTATTGGCGACAAAAATGGAGCGTATATGGCGTCTACAGGAAGGATGCTTGGTAGAAGAGTCGGACGACGCTGCACTCGAACGGTGAATCTATCGGCATCCGGATATTGGCTGATGACTGATTAGGCAGTATTCATTACTTCTTCTGTTGTGTGAAGGTGGCTGAATATAGTAATCTGGCGCATCCCAACCCGTTGCGGTGGGGGTGTCGGTTGAATTGAGATGTTTTTCAGTGTCCATCAATCGTGTAACGTCTGTTTTTTTCGATCGAATAAACGCTTGCTTCTGTTCATGTCTCAGCCGGATTGTCGCAGTGATAGTGAGTTAAAGGAGGAGTGACAACGTGAGTAATGCAGGAAGATGTGTTGTCTAGCGTCAGTGTTCCAGAAATAGTTTGCGTTTTTTGTTACGCTCCCGCCAGTTAACGATGATCTGCCAACGCCAGAATAGACGAATCCCCGTATAACTGAGGGCGCTCGCTACTATGCCTGTGATGATCGAGCCGAGGTAGAGGGGGAGCCAGATGCGTGATAATTCGCTTTTTAGCCATTCCAGCGAG
Organism: Endozoicomonadaceae bacterium; assembly: GCA_023146365.1. Classification (GTDB taxonomy): domain Bacteria; phylum Pseudomonadota; class Gammaproteobacteria; order Pseudomonadales; family Endozoicomonadaceae; genus Kistimonas. Next base: position 10,801 of record JAGLCE010000073.1, on the reverse strand, counting down.
GCTTCAAAGCTTGTCGGATTGATTGGAATCTGCAATATATAGCAACCCACTCTGTAGGTGAAATAGAAGATTACCGGCATAGTAAAAGGGTTGGTGATCCAGACCAGTGAAATGGATAGCGGCAGATTGCAGCGAAACAAGAGCGCCAGTATGGCTGCCGGCAGCATTTGGAAAGGGATGGGCAGAAAGGCGCAAAAGACACCTACCATAAAAGCCATCGCAACAGAACGACGGTTCAGATGCCATAGACTGGAGTCGAACAGATGTTCGCCTAAAAAGTTCAGAGACCGGTTTGCTTTGAGGTAAGATGGATCCGGCATGATGCGTTGGAACAGTTTTTTTGCCATGTAAATATACTTGTGACCAAAGTGTCGCTTTAATTGCGTAGATAAGGATATCGTAAAATCGATAAATTATGTGATTAATTTACTATTTACTCAGTATACCAAATGCGATTTACACTGATAAGCTTTGTTTTGGGTGTTTTTCTAACCGTTCTGTTGGTAGAACTTCCTGTTAAATTACTGTTATATCTAACTATTCTTGTCGCTTTCGGTTTGACCGTAGCCGCTGGTTTAAAGTTCCGTATATTAATGTTTCCTGCGATGCTTCTTGTTGGATTTTCCTATGGTGGATTCCATGGGCACGACATACTTGATCGTTTGTTGCCCATATCGCTTGAAGGTAAAGATCTACGGCTGGAAGGTGAGATTGATGGTCTGCCGTTGGTGCGTAATGGATATGCCGCTTTGCTGATGCGTGATGTTATGCTGGATGGGCAGGCGTATCCGGGGCGTATTCGCTTGGGCTGGCAGGGAGCGTCAGAGGTCAGCCCAGGCCAGCGATGGAGTTTGCAGGTCAGGTTGAAACGACCGAGCGGTTTTTCCAGTCCCGGTGCCATGGATTATGAAGGGTGGTTGTTTAGACAGCAGGTGATAGCCACAGGCTATGTTCGTAATGGTGATCAGCAGTGCTTATTGGAACATCAATGGACGCGCATAGATTGGTGGCGATGGCAGTTGGCTCAGTTTATTGATCAAAATTTCCAGCATGACAGAGCGGCTGTTTTCAAGGCACTGCTGTTGGGCGACAAGCGTAATATTTCGCAAGAGCTGTGGAGTACTTTCAGTCACACTGGAACCACACATCTGCTGGTGATCTCTGGGTTGCATATTGGTCTGATGGCGCTGATTGGTTTGTGGTTCTCTCGGGGGCTTGCGTATTCTGGCTTAATTCCGTTGGAGCGTTGGCCGTTGCCGAAAGTAGGTGCTTTTCTAGGTTGCTGTTTTGCCTTTGTTTATACGTTGATGGCTGGATTTTCTATACCGGCGCAACGGGCGTTGATCATGTTGACTGTTGCGCTGAGTGGCACTCTTCTGAGTCTCAAGATCAAACCCTCAACGTTGTTTTTGGTCGCACTGGCAGTGGTGGTTTTGCTGGACCCATTAGCCGTTATCAGTAACGGATTCTGGTACTCATTTGTGGCTGTCGCTTCCCTGCTGTATGCCTTTTCTGGTGGTCAATCGACCCATCGTATATCGGATCGTTTTATTCGACCACAAACGACTGTTTTTATTGCTTTGGCACCGCTGCTAGCGTTGAACATGCAACCGGTGAGTATCTTGTCACCGCTGATCAACCTGATATCGATTCCTTTTGTGGGACTGCTTGTGGTGCCAATGTTGTTTCTGGGCGTGATACTGAGTCTTCTCTGGCATGATGCCGGGATTCTACTATTGGATGTTTGCGGTGTGTTACTGGATGGATGGGTGGTAGGGTTGGAGTGGGTTGCAGTATTCGATCCCGGTCTTCCCCTCTTGTCTGCGCCCGATGCTGTGTCGCTATTGTTGGCGATGGCGGGTGTTATTATGTTGCTTGCGCACCCAGGTCTCGGGCTTCGTTGGTTAGCGTTGCCCTGCTTTCTGCCTTGGTTACTGGCGACTCAGAAGTGGTTGCCGGAGGGGGAGGCTGAGGTGGTTGTCTTTGATGTTGGGCAGGGGTTGGCTGTGTTGATTTGCACGCGCCATCACTGCCTTGTTTATGATACGGGAGATCGATTCAGTGACCATTTTACGGCTGCCGGTGCGGTAATGATGCCTTATTTGAAGCATCATACGGTCGGTTTCAATCCGGAGACTATTGTCATTTCTCATAATGATCGTGATCATCGTGGAGGTCTGGAAACGTTGCTTGAGGCGTTTCAGTGGGCACGAGTCTATGTTCCTGAACCTGATGACTATCCGGTGGCGGTCTCCTTGTGCCATGATACCTATGGGTGGGAGTGGGATGGCGTTCGATTCCGATTTTTATCGCAAGGCAAAGGCTTGAGCAGTCGAAATGATCGCTCTTGTGTCCTGCAGGTAACGGCAGGTCAGCATACGGTTTTACTGACCGGCGATATCTCTTTCAGAGCGGAACGGCGCTTGGTGGAACGATATGCTGATGAGTTGGCCAGTCAGCTGTTGTTGGTTGCGCATCATGGTAGCGCCAGTTCGACTGAAGAGTCATTTTTGGCGAAGGTGAAGCCTGTCTATGCCAGTGTGTCTGTTGGTTACCGAAATCGATTTAATCATCCGTCGCTCAAGGTTAGAGAGCGTATTGACCAGTTCGGGAGTGAAATGTTTGAAACACAGATAACGGGAACGCAGGTGTATCGACTGGGTGGTGAGTCGCTGCCGCCACCCTACTGTCACCGGTTGCAGAAGCTGGGCTACTGGTCACGAAAGCCGTTATCGTAAAGCCGCTGTACCGATGTGTTTGTTGCATTGATTGTGGTAGAATTTTCGTCATTTTCAAAGGAAGTCATAAGCGTGTTTGAGCTAGTGAAAGCGGGCGGATGGTTGATGATTCCCATCATTCTGTGTTCTGTTATTGCAATTGCTATTGTTGCTGAACGTTTTTGGGTACTTCGTGCTACCAATGTAGCACCGAGCGACTTGCTGGCTCAGGCTTGGAGGTGGATCCAGGAAAATGAACTTGATGGCAAGCGCCTGATGGAGTTACGCACCCACTCTCCTTTGGGCGAGATTTTGGCTGCTGGTCTTACTAGTGCCAAGTACGGTCGTGACATTATGAAGGAAAGTATTGATGAAACGGCCGGTAAAGTGATTCACGAGTTGGAAAAATATCTGAATACGCTTGGAACCATTGCGGCTGTTGCGCCACTCCTTGGGCTTCTCGGTACGGTGATCGGAATGATTGATGTTTTCACCGTGATCATGCTGGAGGGCGGTGGTGATTCTGCGGTGCTGGCTGGTGGCATTTCTAAAGCGTTGATCACGACAGCCTCCGGCCTTAGCGTAGCGATTCCTGCCGTTATTTTCCACCGATTTTTCAGTCGCAGCGTTGATGAACTGGTGGTGGCAATGGAGCAGGAAGCGACCCGGCTGGTAGAAGTTGTCCAAAGAGGGCGTAATCAAGTGAATTACATCGAAGGTGTCCATTCTTGAAGTTTCGCCGTCAGCGTAATGAAGAGGTGTCTGTTAACTTGACACCTTTGATTGATGTCGTGTTCCTGTTGTTAATTTTTTTCATGGTTTCTACCACATTCACTCGGGAAACCCAATTAACTATCGATTTACCGGAAGCTACCGGTAAAAAGGTGCCAACGCTTCAGCGTCAGATTGAAATTGCTATCAACAAGGGCGGTCATATTACGGTCAATGGTGACCATTTGGTGAGTGGAGGTCTGCAAAGTATCAAGCAAGCTTTGATTCAGGCGTCTCAGGGCAACACTCAATTGCCTCTGGCGATTACGGCAGATGCCACAACGCCTCACCAAGCGGTTGTGACAGCGATGGCAGCGGCTGGAGAGCTGGGCTTTTCCCATCTCAGTATCACGACTCAGGAGCCGGTCAGTCAGTGAGTCGTTTTTCCGAAAGTTTGATATCGGCATGGTATCAGCCTGATTTTAACCCCTTGTTATCTCCGTTGCTGCCGTTGTCAAAACTGATGGTGTGGCAGGTAAGGCGGCGTTTGAATCAATATCAGGAGAGTCGTCAGGGTCTTTGGCAGCCACCTGTCCCCATTATCGTGGTTGGCAATATTTCTGTGGGAGGCACTGGCAAGACACCCTTGGTGGCTTCTCTGGTTGCTGCATTGGCGAGTCGTGGCTTTCGTCCTGGTATTATCAGTCGAGGATATGGGGCTGCGATCGACACATATCCAGCGACGGTTCTGCCTGGTGATGATCCCTCTTTGTTAGGAGATGAGCCGGTGATGTTGGCAGAGATGACCGGTGTGCCGGTGGTTATAGACCCTGATCGTCCAGCGGCAGCGAGACACCTTCTGTCGAAGCATGATTGCGATGTTATTATCAGTGATGATGGGCTTCAGCACTATGCACTGGTTCGGCATGTGGAGATCATTGTGCTGGATGGAGTTCGATGGTTGGGCAATGGTTATTGTCTACCGGCGGGTCCCTTGCGGGAACCGATTGATCGTATTCACTCAGTGGACTTTGTTGTCTCAAATGGGGAGCCTGTTTGTGATGCAAAGACCCTCTCTTATGACACCATGCAGCTTGTGCCTGCGCGTCTTGTCAATGTGAAAACTGGCGAGATCATCGCGCTATCAGAGCGGGCGGTGCTGGGTGCTCATATTCACGCAGTGGCAGGTATTGGCCACCCCCGACGTTTTTTTGATCTGCTCCAAACACTGGGCTTTGAGGGAACAGATTATGCGTTTCCGGACCATTACGTCTACCGTGCAGATGATTTTGCCTTTGCTGACGGGCTACCCGTTATAATGACGTCCAAAGATGCCATCAAATGCAGGGACTTTGCCCGCGATGACTGGTGGTATCTGGCCGTTGACGCTATATTGCCGGACAGTTTTTGGAGTCGCGTTTCCGAAAAACTGTCGGTGTCCCGATCATCTTTTCAGTCGGTCTCTTCTAATGGATAAAAAACTGTTCGAAATTCTTGTCTGTCCGCTCTGCAAGGGAGAGCTTAAGAGTGAGCAGAATAACAGTGAACTGATCTGCCGTCCTTGTGGATTGGCTTATCCTGTGCATGATGACATTCCGGTGATGTTGGCGTCAGAAGCCCGTACATTAACCACTGAGGAGAGGCTGTAAGCGGTTATGTCTTATTCTGTGATTATTCCGGCTCGTTACGGATCCAGTCGTCTGCCTGGCAAGTTGCTTGCGAATATTGTCGGAAAACCGATGATTCAGCATGTCTATGAGCAGGCTTGTAAGAGTCGAGCAGATAAAGTGATTATTGCCACGGATGATGAGCGTATTCGCAGTGCTGCGCTCGGTTTTGATGCAGACGTTGTTATGACGCGGGAAGATCATCCTACCGGTACGGACCGGTTGCAGGAAGTGGTGGCTCGGCTGAAGTTTTCTCCTGATGATATCGTGGTCAATGTGCAAGGTGATGAACCCTTGATTCCAGCGGCCATTATTGATCAGGTGGCTGGCAATCTGGCAGCACACACGGAGGCTTCTGTGGCGACCTTGAGTCATCGAATCCGTGTGGCGGATGACTTGTTTAATCCCGCAGTGGTTAAGGTGGTGGCAGATGGTCGTGGGATGGCGCGTTATTTCAGTCGCGCTGTTATTCCTTGGGATCGTGACCGTTTTGCGGATGGGTTCTCTGATCATATGGCAGACAGTCCCTTGTATCAGCGCCATATCGGCATTTACGCCTATCGAGTCGATCTTTTGAATGCCTTTGTGGGTTGGGGTGTCTCTCCGTTAGAGGATCTGGAAAAGCTGGAACAGTTGCGAGTGCTCTGGAATGGTCGTGCTATTCATGTAGCGGAAGCGGCGGAGTTACCACCGGCCGGGATTGATACAGAAGCGGATCTTGAACGTGTCAGGCAGATAGTGGCTGACAGAGGGCTCGGTGTTTCTGCATGATGCGGGTGTTATTGGTTTTCTGGAAGATATCTAACATTCACCAACGGCGCAGAGTCTGTTTGACGATGTCGTTAAGCCGGTTGGTTTGAGGCATCGGATCTTGGTATCTTCCGTTTCGTCAGCGCTGCTCTCTTTGTTGTGACTGTATGGGAGAAGGGAGAGCATGAGCCTGAATATAGAAGAATTGGTGAGTATCAAAGCCCTTAATACGATGGGGCTTGCGTCCATTGCTCGTTATTTTGTTCGAATTGAATCGGTAGAAGCGCTGCGTGAAGCGTTGGCGTTTGCCCGTGTGCATGAGCTTCCTATCATTGCGCTCGGGGAGGGCAGTAACGTCATTCTCAGTGATGCATTGGATGCACTGGTGCTGTTGAATCGCATTAAAGGTCGAGAGATTCTGAAAGGGCAGGGTGATACGGTACGTTTAAAGGTGGGTGCGGGTGAGCGTTGGCATTCGCTGGTTTGCTGGACCCTTGAGCAGGGTTTTTACGGGTTGGAGAATCTGGCGCTTATTCCGGGGTACGCCGGTGTGGCACCCGTACAAAATATCGGTGCTTATGGCGTTGAGCTGAAAGATATCTTTGTCAGCTTAGAGGCTGTTGATCGGCAAACGGGTGAAATGATGACGATGTCTGTGGCTGAGTGTGAGTTTGGCTATCGCAACTCTGTGTTTAAACATCGTTTAAAAGATCAGGTAGTGATTACTTCTATCGTCGTGCAGCTTAATCGAACGTTGATACCTAACCTCGCTTACGGGGCATTGAAGGATAGAGTCAGGCGGATATCAAGTGACGCTGTGACTCCATCGGGAATGGATATCTGTGAGGCAGTTTGTGCGATTCGAAGGGAAAAATTACCCGACCCTGATGTATTGGGTAATGCGGGAAGTTTTTTCAAGAATCCAGTGGTTTCGGAGGTAGATAAGGTCAGATTGAAGGCTGCTTTTGCAGATATTCCAACCTATCAGGTCGCTGAAGGCTGGAAGTTGGCTGCAGGTTGGTTGATTGAGTATTGTGGCTTCAAGGGGTATTCCAAGGGGGAAGCTGGCGTTTATGATCGGCAAGCTTTGGTGCTGATTAATCATGGTAATGCTTGCAGCAAGGATATTCTGGCGCTGGCAGAGGAGATACAGGCCACTGTTAGTGAACGCTTTTCGGTGAGTCTTGAGATCGAGCCGATCATTTATTAGGTAAGACTTTTTTTGCCGTTGGTAATACCGGCGGCGATAAGATGGGTGATCGTTTGCAATTGTCCTGCCCCAGTGTGCTGATTTATTGGTGGAGTTTAAATCCAAAAAAACACTCCGCAATTGGGTTTCTGGAGTGTGCGTACTCCACTCCATAATGGCTGTTTGTAGCTAAACGTGTGTCGCGTATGCTTATGTGGAGCTTCCAAAGCATTAAGGGTATAGAGTCAAACCTTTAGAATGGATTTAGAAGGGATTTGTTTGACAGGGCTAACAAAACATTACATTTTTCTAATTTACAATCAATCAATCAATCAATCAATCAATTACAAATTAATGGATTACCGTCAGTGATAAATACCATTAGGACGATAAGGACGATAGAAAGCAGCGTTGCTACTCATGAGATAGCTGAACAATATGATAGTTATTTGAAATCTAAAAAAATAAAAATAGACTGCGAATTTAATCATAAAACAGTTAAGGTAGAGCTACCGGTTAGAGTACCCACGCCTAGACAAGTCCTGTAGCTCTTCATACGCATCAACATCTGGAGTGCTTGAATATCTAGAGTATTATATATAAGCGGGATGTTGCTCAACAGGTAAAATAATTTAAAATACAACACCAGTCGAAGGAAAGTGAAACCATTGGATGGCATAATCTGAATGAAAGCAACTTAAACATTACTAAGTCCGCTTTTTTGCGAGTTTTTGTCAACGGAATCAGAGATAAAAAATGCCAGCCTGATGATGTGACAGGGTGAGTCGCTGTGCCTTTCACTGACAGAGTAATCCGCGAAATAATGTGCCTGATTTTTTCGCGATAACCGTAGAATATCCAGATTCTTCAACTGAATAAGTGGACTCACTTGTTGATGGGATACCTAGGTTTTTTTGTGACAGGGGACGTTGTCTGTTTTTTATTGTCTTTTTTCTTGATCCCGTTGAAGCCAACTGTGAAACTCTACGAATGTCCGCTTTCTAGAAACCCGTGGCTAGCGTGGACGGGCTTGAGATGACGTTTGAGGCTGCTTTTCCTGGTGCAGTCTAAGCCTCAGATATTGCAGGGACGGGGTTTCATCCAGTGATGGCTTCGTAGTATGTGTTGGTTGAGGCCGATCTGCTGGGTGAAGCTTTTGTTGCAGAGATCGCACGGGAAGGGTGTCTTCCCAGGGTGCAGTCTCATGTGTACTAAGAAGTTGCTTGACTGGCTGAAGCGCTTGTCGCAGATATCGCACTGGAAGGGTTTCTCACCAGTGTGGCCTCTCAAGTGTCGTTGGAGGAAAATGTCAGAGAGGAAGCTTTTGTTGCAGAAATCGCACTGGAAGGAGGCTATCCTCTTCTCATTGTGGATGAATCTGTTGTGTCTCATGAGAGAGTGGAGCTTCTTGAATGGCGTGTTGCAGATATTGCAATGGAAGGGGTCGGTTGTCTGAAACTGACTGCCGCTAGGCACTTCAGGATTACTTGGGATCGAGATTAATGGATATGTCTTGGTTGTTGACTCGCATCTAGTGTCAGTATCAGGTGCACCGTTGCTCGGCCCCTGATGAGGAAGGTTATTCGACGCACTAGCGATTACCCTATCCGAGAGCGTGTTATTTAACGCAGTAACGATAGTCTCGCTACTGATTGAGCTGTAAGGGGGAGTCTCTGTCCCATCCGAGATTTGTAAATGTTGATCATACATAAGGCGACTGAAGTACTGGAAACTTGACTCGGTTTCAAACGATGACCCTGATTGATTAGTCGGATCAACAGGGCGGATGGCAGTGGATGTGTTGATTGTATAATTTGAATTCATGGATTTAAATCTCTACTTCAGTCATTGTTTTATGTTACACAGACAAATAATAGGGAGTAATGCATCGGTTATCACTAACCAACAGGTTAGAATGCTTGACGATACAGCGGTGATAACCAGATGGTCAGTCAACCGCCAAGATAAGAACAAGGGTTACAGCTTGCATGAACCGGATGTTTATTGTGTCGGCAAGGGAAAAGATCACAAGCCTTATGAATATGGACGTAAAGCCTCCGTTGTTGCCACGCGGGAGTAAGACGATACCTGATTGAGGGCAGATTGCCAATCAATTCTATGGCCTACCAGGATATGCGTAATTAGTCGGCCATGATCTGCTGGATTCGTTATTAACGGTAGTTTTAAAAAATCCGTATTATTTCACCTGAATTCGTGATTTCATTGATGGTTAATATGCTTGTAGGCCTTACTATTAAAGGCATCTAAAAGTTGATTATTTAGAAAATCACCACATGAGTGAGTTTTTAAATAATAATCTCTCATGTTACAACCCTAGAGGGATAATATTTTATACATTAAAAGTCACGAATTAGACTTTATACTTATTTACAATTATAAATTGTACCTGTATCTTGTAATGAACTTGTTACATCAATACAGCCAATATCATTCAATAAATAAGAGAGGAAATAAACATGCAAACCGTGCACTTTACTCAATCAGTTATTTCAATGAAAAGCGATAATAATGAGGATTTTAAATCAAATCCTGTTGCTGAATCATCGAACAAGAATGTTTCTATTCTGGACAGCATTTGCACAAAATTATCCAGCGTAAAAGAGTATGTTTGCACAAGGCCATCGGTGATTAAAGAAAGAATTATCAGTAAGATTGGTCAGACATATAAAGTTAAAGTAATTGAATGTATTAAAACAAAAAATAATTTTTTTGTTAAAAAATGAATGTTGTTAATCACTTTTGTTGTTTGGCCAGATATGAAGAATGGAAGGTTGATACAATGAAAAATACTTGCACTCGTAAACAGATAATGTATAATGAAGCATATAATAAAAAAAGAAAATTAGATGACGAGCGTAATAGTAACCCTTCTATAATGAAATCTATAAAATGTTTCATTGCTACACGTACACTTAAAAATAGAACATGTGAGTATCGATATTGGACTGATATAATCATTGATGAAACTAGACGAATGGACTATAGCGCATCACTTTTGAATAATGCTGTGAATTCTGCTGTTAATGCTTTTAAAGATTCTCGAAATGAGGTTAACAACGAAAATATTCATCTTGAGAAAAAAATAGACGTGTTTAGAGACACTCTAAAGGAGAGGGAAGTTAAAATAAATGAGATTAAGGAGAAAATACAGATACATAATAGGAAAAAGACAGTGAATTCTGTTGAACATTGTAAACTTGTTTTCGATCTTAAAACTGAAAATTCAGCTAAGAATCAGGATGAAGGCTTTATGAAGTATTGTAAGGATAGTATAGATAATAATAATGCTGAACTTGAAAAGTTAAAGAAGAAAAATCAATATTTTTCATGCAGCAACAGTCAATTATATAATTTAATTCATGAGAATGATTGTGAAGAAAATGCTGGCTTATAGGTAGTGTTCACAATTCTGTGTCATTTCTTTAAACTTAGAAAAAGAGGTGACTATGACAACACCAACTTTCGATATGAATACCGCTCTCAAGGCGCTGCGTGAAGGCAAAGACCTGACCGGCAAAGAGAGACTGTAAATAACTCTGTGTATCTGCCTTAGTTAGTCGGCCCTGAAAAACACGTAACGTACTTATTATTAAGGTGGAAATTGCTTTATCACATGATATTTTCAACCGAATTTGTTAAACTATAGACACATTTTCTGGTCGAAAACATACAATAAATATGCGTTCAAATAGTCCTATAGACACACCTCAATTCGGTTTTTTTGACACCTCAGTCAGCTTGATCAC
>JAGLCE010000072.1 GCA_023146365.1 Endozoicomonadaceae bacterium | reverse complement strand
ACACAGAGTTATTTACAGTCTCTCTCTTTCTCACAATAAACGATTTTCTATGACACACTTCGAGTTTTCATTTAAAAACTCCTTAATAATATCATTGTGTTGAAGAATAACCGTAGAGGACTCCTTCATTTAAGCTCTTATCATTTCTGATGTCGGTTCAACAAAATAAAATCTTCCTTTTTAAAAATAATGCATACATGGAACTTGAATTGGCGATGTTTGCTCATAGCAGACACTAAATTGTTTGGTTAACCATCGCCATACGCTATTGCCTTCAAGTTTATGTTTAGCAATCTCCAATATCACTGGATTCATCCTTATATACATAAGAATTTAGTGGATTTTCAGGTAACCGCGGAATAATTATTCATTACTCACCCTACTTACCCACCTATCCTGAAAGAACGAATCCTATTAATGGTTCCTATCATCATTGATACACTTTTTTTAAACCCAGTTCTACTGGCCAGAATCGAGACCCAAGATTGCCCATACATGGTATTTTCTGTCTGTACTGGTTGCACAAGGGCTAATTGGTAGCGAGGCATGGCCACCAATGATGGAAGTGATGCACTGGACCATGACCGTGACCGATACTCAGAGTATCCGCATGTGCAATGGCTTCATCGATATAGTCTTTGGCGGTTCTTACTGCATCAACCAGCGAAAAGTTCTGAGCCAGCAGAGCAGTGATGGCGGACGACAGTGTACAGCCAGTTCCATGCGTATTTTTTGTCTGAATACGAGGTGAACGGAGATGATAAATCTCCGTTCCGTCAAACAGGATATCGATACTTTCCTCTTCTTCTAGGTGGCCTCCCTTGATTAGCACGGCCTGACAGCCAAGTGCCATCAGCGGTTCTACCATACGCCCCATTGCGCCGGTGGTCTTTGGCACTGGACAATTCAGAAGAACCGCAGCTTCCTTCAGGTTCGGTGTGATCAGTGACGCCATTGGAATTAGAGATTTCTTCAAGGTCGTGATGGCTTCATCCTGCAATAATCGGTCATTACTGGTGGCAACCATTACAGGATCAAACACAATATGTTTGTCTCGCTGTTCTTCAAGCCTTTCGACTACCACTTCAATGCTATCTGTGCGACTCAGCATGCCGATCTTGATTGCCTGCACATCCAGGTCATAGAAAACAGAGTCCAACTGTTGGCAGATAAAAGCCGGTTCAATATCCACAATTCCCTGTACGCCTAATGTATTTTGAGCGGTCAGTGCAGTGATCACGGAACAGCCATAGGTGCCCAGCGCAGAAAATGCTTTAATATCTGCTTGGATACCCGCACCGCCGCTACTGTCAGAGCCTGCAATTGTCAGAGCAATAGGGGTCTTCATAAACGTGTTAGTCATGTATTGCAAAAGGGGCTAGTGTGGCGTATTCAGGGGGGATTGAAAACCCTCGCTAATAGGTTGAAGAAATAAAGATCAATGATGTTTTCAATTATTGGGCGGACAACTATTTCGCTAAAACCAACATGCTCCTGAGGCCACTTAGCCTCAATAACCGATGTCGATCATGCATTTTTATTTCCCGTGTAAGAGCATCCTAGACAACGAACGAAAGTGGCTTTGGCAGGCTTTGCAACCAACGTATTTGCTGCCTGATTGATGTTACCACCCAGTGCTGAAAACGGGGAGCTAATAACAAAAATCACAACGCCGACACCAGTGACTAACAAAAGCAACGGGCGAGCCAGCAAGACATCGGCGGTCATGACGAAAAAATTGGGGTCTTCCTGGCGAGCCTGCAGTGAATTTTGGCCCACATCCTGCCCGTCAACCTCAGACTCACTGCCATGAACCGGTGACATAACCAAGAGGAGCGTGGTCAGAAGCGTGATCGCTACTGCGAAAAATGAATTTTCCATGAAATGATCGCCTTTTTCAGTCGGACTATCAATCATTATTCAAAATAAAACATTAGCATAACTCAACAAACACATTTTTAGTATGATTGAACTCTCAATAATTTTATTTATCAACATGACTATTGAAATGTAGCATAATGTATTCATCTAGCATCGTAGCAATTATTTTGTGTGCGGCATGCGTCGGATGAGCGATATCCATATAAATGTACCCTTCACATTTCGGCGATTCTGCCATGCCCCACCACCAACTTTTAAAAAAGTTGTCCGTTGGATTTAAGGTATATTCCATACTGAACAGAGAATCCAACTCGGCAGAAGGCTTCTTAGGTAATGAATTCGTCCAACCCCCAACTCCCCAAAAAAAGCTGCTATAGCAGGCATCTTGCGTGTTCTGGAAACCATAAGATTCAGGCGAATCCATAATACGTTTAAAATCGCTGAATGCATCATAAACTTGCACGACAGCCGGATCAAACGTTTCCTCAAATAGCTCTTGCATACGCAGATTATGAATCTTAGTCAGCTCGGTTAGTTTCTGCTGAATCCCTTTCTCTCGAGCAATGGGAAGCGTACCCATATCTGGCAGGTTGACAACCAAAATATGCTGTGCACCAAGATTTTCTATTCGCTGGGTTTGAGTAACAATTTCCAGCATCACTCGCCCTATGTCTTCCTGTTGTAACCATTCGTAGGTTGCGTAATCGTTACCACCAATCCATATGATCACGAAATCGTCAGGTGCAAATGTCGATTTTTCTAAAAACTGGTCTATTTCATGTTTCAAAGTATTGATGATCATGTATTTCGGGTCATTGCTTATCTGGCTATAGTCTGCTGCTGTAGAGCTGGCTTCTGCCTCATTGATTACTGTATACTTTTCCGCAATGATATCAGTCCATATCGGTCCATTGCTGAATCGTCCTTTCCAGTAGGGTGGCGATACAGGGATAGTATTATAAAACTTATTGTAGCCTTTTCCTTGATCAGAAAGGCTGTCACCAAAAACGACCAATCGATTAATCGTAAGGCTTTCATTACTATATCCTTGCCCAGAGAAGAACAGTAAAACTACCAATAATAAAGCATTATTTAAATTCATCGTGATTAATCCATTTCATGATTTGTGTCGAATCACCGAGTAACTTTTTAACTTCTCATTATCAAGGCAATCATTAACTGTGTAGACTACTCACCCAACGAAAAGTTTCATTTATTAATCCAGCACCCATTCACTAAAAGAAGAAAACATTCTTCAATTTACTATTGACACAGGGGACAAAAATAGGTGCTACGATTTCCTAAGCGAATTTTTTGAATCACAGTACCACAGGTCGTGCAGGCCTCCCCAGCTCGCCCATACACTGCCAGCTCTATGCGGAAATAGCTTGGCTTGCCATCACCACCGACAAAATTCCTGAGCGTTGTGCCTCCTACTTCAATGGCTCGGCTAAGCACCTTGCGAATGGCCTTTTCCAGCCGTAAGTAGCGCGACAGTGAAATATCGCCACAGAGGCAGGTCGGTCGAATGCCGGCATAAAAAAGCCCCTCATTGGCATAGATATTCCCAACACCAACCACTCTTCGATTATCCATAATAAACCGCTTTATGGCCTGTTTACAGTTGCGTGACAGTGAATAGAGGTATTCGCCGGTAAACGCCGAGGATAGTGGCTCAGGCCCTAAGAATTGTATTAAAGGGTGTTCGTTAACATCGTCCTTGGTCCACAGCATAGCACCGAAGCGGCGCGGATCGGTCAGACGCAGAATATTACCGCTATCCAGCAATAGATCAACATGGTCATGCTTCATAACAGGAGCATCTGCTGGCAAAATACGCAGACAGCCGGACATACCTAGATGAATGATCAGTGTGCCGTTGTCGGTTGGCAGCAGCAGGTACTTCGCTCGGCGCTGAACATCCTGAATGGTTCGCCTCTCCAATATCGCTGGCAGATTCTCCGGCACGGGCCAGCGCAATCTGGCTTCCCTGACAATGACTCGTTCAATACGATGATGATAGACGTGCGGAAAAATGCCCTGTCGAGTGACTTCAACTTCGGGTAGCTCTGGAATGATACACCTAACCTTATTGCTGTTATGAATAAAAATGAACTGAGTAGAACTAATTCTACTCAATACTATTATGTGAGACCTTTGCGTTGTTGGGTCTCGCCTGATGGTATTCCTTTTAGGAGCTACCCATTATTCCTCGCTCAAGAGATACTAGAGGAACTTATTGAGTCACTGCAAGCGTCGAGGAAAAACGAGAAGAGTGCTGAAGCCTTTACGAACAATTGAAAGTATTGTATTGCGTGAATTACAAATAAAACTACCAAAATCCACATTGCAAGATGAAGAAAAACGATTCGCGTTGCATGAACGTGTTCTGGTACAACCTAGGGAGTACCTCAGGGCAAAAACATGAACGTTATTTGAACAGTCAAACGGCCTGAAAACCTGTAAAATGGCGTCTTTTTCCTGATTCCTAAGGCACTAATGTCTGCAAAATCTCTGTTTTTCAAATTTAGTACACTTACTGATCCACGTGATCCAAAAAAAATGAAAGGGAAATACGCTGATCCGCTACTTCATATCAAGCCGAAAACGGTTGGCTGACGAAATACTGCAAGCCACAAGAAAGCACCGGCTAGTAGAGAATCAATTGCACTGGGTTCTTGATGTGGCTTTTGATGAAGATCGTTGCAGGGCAAGAGAAGGCTTTGCTGCT
>JAGLCE010000071.1 GCA_023146365.1 Endozoicomonadaceae bacterium | reverse complement strand
ACTACATGATGAAAGTGCTTGGACTGATATAATATATCATCATGTTTTTGCCCTGGGGAGTACCTTGTCAGATATAGCTTTTATATTTTTTTGTCCTGCACATAGAACTGGGTGGCATCTTTTTCTGAATGATAAACTCCTAGTATTTAAAATTCGAAACAATATTATTGATCTATATCAATTTAATTTTACGGAAATATATCATACTGCTACAAAATCAACAAGAGAAATTAAGTCACAATGAAAATAGTATCATCTGACCAAGTGCGTGCACTCACCATAAGCACCCTTGCGTTCACCATTTGTTTTGCTGTGTGGACAATTTTTGCCATTATCGGCCTTCAAATAAGAACAGAATTAAATTTATCAGATACACAGTTTGGCATTCTTGTTGCAACGCCAGTGTTAACGGGTTCATTGAGTCGATTGCTTTTAGGTATTTGGACAGACCAATACGGCGGTCGTCTCGTCTTTTCTCTTACAATGCTTGCTTCAGCTTTTTCTACATTTTTATTGCCCATGGCAAATAGCTATCTCCTCTTGCTTGTTGCGGCGTTAGGGGTTGGTTTAGCGGGTGGCTCTTTTGCTGTAGGTATTGCTTATGTTGCTCAGTGGTACACACATGATCAAAAAAGCCAAGGTACTGCACTTGGTATTTTTGGTATGGGCAATGCTGGGGCTGCCATTACCAATTTTGGCGCACCATTTTTAGTAGTTGCCTTGGGTTGGCAACAAGCGGCACAAGTTTACGCTGTTATTTTAGCGATTACAGCAGTGTTATTCTTTCTTTTTACAAAAGACGATCCTCATTTAGTTGAACGGCGTGAAAAAGGTGAAAAACCTCGTGGTATTTTAGAGCAAATGCAGCCTTTGAAAAACATTCAAGTGTGGCGTTTTTCAATGTACTACTTCTTTGTTTTTGGTGCTTTTGTTTCCCTTGCTTTATGGCTTCCACGTTACTATGTGGGTACTTATGATCTGTCAATCACCACAGCGGGCATGCTCACAGCAGCCTACGCTTTACCGGGAAGCATTTTTCGTGCATTGGGTGGATACCTTTCTGATAGATTTGGTGCGCGTTCGGTTATGTACTGGACGTTTTCAATGTCTTTAGTTTGCCTGTTTTTCTTATCTTACCCTATGACTGATTACGTTGTGCAAGGCATTAAAGGCCCTATTACCTTTTCCCTAGAGATTCCTTTAGAAATTTTTGTTTGTCTTACTGTCATACTGGGATTTTTTATGTCATTAGGAAAAGCGGCTGTGTACAAACATATTCCTGTTTATTACCCTGAGCATGTTGGTTCTGTTGGTGGTATGGTTGGCCTTATCGGAGGCTTGGGAGGTTTTTGTTTGCCTATTGCCTTTGGTGTTATGAACGACTGGATTGGCATTTGGACGAGTTGCTTCATGTTGCTTTTTCTACTGACAGCGATTGCAACCATATGGATGCACATTGCTATTACTGCAATGGAATCTCGTAAAAATCCACAAAATGGAACGGCTCGTTATTTGCCTGAACTTGACGAAATAAACCCGAAACTATCCAAGTAAGGATACATAAATAATGTCACTTGATAAAAATCTTGAAAATTGGAATCCAGAAGATGAATCTCAATGGAGCTCCGATGGAAAAAGCATTGCCACTCGTAACTTATGGATATCGATTCCTTGCCTATTATGTGGCTTTGCTGTGTGGCTTTACTGGGGGATCATCACCGTTCAAATGCTTAATCTTGGTTTTCCATTTGAAAAGGGCTCGCTTTTTTCACTGATGGCGATTGCAGGACTAAGTGGTGCGACTCTGCGTATTCCTAGCACCTTTTTTATTAGGATTTCAGGCGGACGAAATACCATTTTCTTTACAACGGCTTTGTTGATTTTACCTGCTATTGGCTCAGGAATAGCTTTGCGGGATCCAAATACACCGCTGTGGGTCTTTCAGATCTTAGCGCTTCTTTCTGGTTTCGGAGGGGGAAACTTTGCCTCTTCCATGTCAAATATCAGTTTTTTCTTTCCTAAAAAGAAACAAGGTTTGGCTTTAGGACTGAATGCAGGGCTTGGTAATTTTGGTGTCACAACCATGCAGATTCTCGTGCCTCTTGTGATGACGTTTGGCATCTTTGGCGGAGAGTCTATGGTTCTGCAAAACACAAGCGGAACACTCATTGGCAAAATCCCTGCCGGGTCAGAAACATGGATTCATAATGCAGGATTTATTTGGCTTGTCCTGTTAGCTCCTCTTGTTATTGCCGCATGGTTTGGCATGAATAACATTAAAGCCAAGCATGTTTCTCCTAATATTGGCAATGCATTTAAATCCTTTAGCCTGATAAGCATTATGCTTTTAGCGGGCTTTTTTACGGCAGCCATAGGGTTATACTTTATGCTACCTGCTGCCGCAAACGGTGCAGGTACTGAAATCAGCAAATGGATTATTCTTCCTCTCGTGATTGGAGCAACAGTGTTTCTTTTAAGATTTATTTTGCAAGGCGATGCAAAAGAAAATCTAAAACATCAATACAAAATATTTAACAATAAACACACATGGGCCATGACGGTGATTTACACCATGACGTTTGGCTCATTTATTGGATTTTCTGCTGCTTTCCCTTTAGCCATTAAAGTTATTTTTGGCTTTACCCATGTGACTGGTTCTGATGGCGAGATGATGCATGACATTGTTAATTCTAACGGTCCCAGTGCCCTTATGTACGCATGGATGGGGCCTTTTATTGGTGCGCTTATTCGTCCTGTAGGAGGCTGGATATCTGATAAAGTGGGTGGCGCATTTGTGACACAAATTGTTTCGGTCGTGATGATTGTCAGCGCCCTTGGTGTTGCATATTACATGCAGTTAGCGTATCAATCAGCGACGCCTGAGCAGTTTTTCGTGCCATTCTTTGTGCTGTTTCTTGTTTTATTTACAGCAACAGGTATTGGCAATGGCTCTACGTTCCGTACCATTGCTATGGTATTTAACAAGGAACAAGCAGGGCCTGTGCTAGGCTGGACATCTGCTGTTGCCGCTTATGGTGCTTTTATTATTCCTAAAGTACTCGGCGAGCAAATTAAACTGACAACGCCAGAAATTGCTTTATACGGATTTGCTGTTTTTTATGGGATTTGCTTGATAATTAACTGGTGGTTTTACCTGCGTAAAGGCGTGGAGCATCATAATCCATAAACGTATTTAAATAGACAAAAAAAAGATACAAATTAAAAAAGGTAAATAAAATGGGTTACTTTTTAAACAAAGGACGATTTTTCAAACAAAAAGAGACGTTTTCAAATGGTCATGGCGTTACCACTGATGAAAACCGCCGCTGGGAAGATGCCTATCGTGGACGTTGGCAACACGATAAAATCGTACGCTCGACACATGGCGTAAATTGTACAGGCTCATGCAGTTGGAAAATTTACGTTAAAAACGGCATAGTCACGTGGGAAACTCAGCAAACAGACTACCCTCAAACCCGTCCCGATTTACCCAATCATGAACCTCGTGGTTGTGCCCGTGGTGCCAGTTACTCATGGTATTTATATAGTGCAAATCGTGTGAAGTTCCCTCTTGTGCGTGGACGTTTAATTCAAGCGTGGCGTGATGAGATGGAAAAAGATTTAACTCCCGTAAAAGCATGGTCGAATATCCAGAACAATGAAAAATTACGCAAATCCATACAAGAAATTCGAGGGCATGGCGGTTTTGTGCGCAGTACATGGGACGAAGTGAATGATATTATTGTCGCCGCTAATATTTACACCATTAAAGAATACGGACCGGATCGTGTTGTAGGATTTTCTCCGATTCCCGCCATGTCCATGCTCTCTTATGCTGCAGGGAGTCGCTATCTCTCCCTTATTGGCGGTGTATCTCTGAGTTTTTATGATTGGTATTGCGACCTGCCTCCATCATCACCGCAAACATGGGGTGAGCAAACAGACGTACCAGAAAGTGCTGATTGGTATAACTCAAACTACCTCATTATGTGGGGATCTAACGTACCTCAAACACGGACACCTGATGCACATTTTATGACAGAAGTCCGCTATAAAGGCGCGCAAACGGTTACGATTACGCCTGATTATAGTGAGGCAAGCAAATTTGCAGATATTTGGCTCGCCCCAAAACAAGGGACAGATGCCGCCCTTGCCATGGCCATGGGCCATGTAATGCTTAAAGAGTTTTATATTGATAATCAAACAGATTACTTTGAAGGGTATGCTCGCCTTTATACCGATCTACCGCACTTGGTTTGCTTGAAAAAACAAGGGGATAATCTTGTACCCGACCGTTTTTTAAGAGCGAGCGACTTGGCTGAAAACGTAGGCGAAAATAACAATCCTGAATGGAAAACGCTCTGTTTTGATGAAAACTCTGGCAACATTGTGGCACCAAAAGGAAGTATCGGTTTTCGCTGGGGAGAAGAAGGGCGCTGGAACCTAGAACCAAAAGATGCAAAATCTGATGCTGACCTTAAACTCCAATTAACGAACATTGATACCCATGATGATATTGTTGACGTTAGCTTTCCTTATTTTGGTGGGGTGAAGCATGAGCATTTTCAGAACAATGTACAACAAGATGTTCTTCAGCAAAAAGTGCCTGTACGCCTTCTTAAAACCAAAGAAGGTGATATGTACGTTTCAACAGTTTTTGATTTACTGGTTGCCCATTACGGGGTAGATCGTGGTCTGGGTGGTGATTGGGTTGCGAAAAACTATGATGACAACAAGCCCTTTACACCGGCTTGGCAAGAACAAATCACAGGCGTTCCTCGCGATCAAATTATTCATGTTGCCCGTGGTTTTGCTGATAATGCAGCAAAAACAAAAGGGCGCTCTATGGTGATTGTGGGAGCGGCTATGAACCACTGGTACCATATGGATATGAATTACCGTGGTCTTATCAATATGCTGATGCTATGTGGATGTTGTGGTCAAAGTGGTGGTGGTTGGGCTCATTATGTGGGACAAGAAAAATTGCGCCCACAAACAGGCTGGCTACCCATTGCTTTTGGATTGGATTGGGCGCGACCTCCACGTCAAATGAACAGTACATCGTTTTTTTACGCCCATACCGATCAATGGCGCTACGAACATTTAAAAACATCGGAGCTGGTCTCTCCTTTAGCCAATCCAAAAGATTGGGAAGGATCATTAATCGATTGCAACATTCGTGCGGAACAAATGGGATGGCTGCCATCTGCACCGCAATTAGAAACAAATCCCCTACAACTAGTTAAACAAGCAGGCGAAACAGATCCCATTGATTATGTGGTGAGCCAGCTTAAATCAGGCGAGCTTAAAATGAGTTGCCAAGACCCTGATAACCCCAAAAACTGGCCTCGAAATATGTTTGTGTGGCGATCTAATTTGCTTGGATCATCCGGCAAAGGCCATGAATACTTCCTTAAACATTTATTGGGTACTGAACATGGCGTGCAAGGAAAAGATCTTGGCAAGGAAGGTGGTAATCGCAATAAAGAGATTGTATGGCATGACAATGCGCCAAAAGGTAAGCTTGATTTGTTAATCACCTTAGACTTTAGAATGTCGACCACGGCACTTTACTCAGATATTGTTCTCCCAACAGCCAGTTGGTACGAAAAAAATGATTTAAATACGTCAGATATGCATCCATTTATTCACCCGCTTTCCAAAGCGGTTGATCCTGTGTGGGAAAGCCGTTCGGACTGGGATATTTACAAGGGTTTAGCTAAGCGTTTTTCCGAATTGGCAGACGGTGAATTAGGCGTAGAAAAAGATATCGCCCTTGTACCTATTTTGCATGACACCCCAGGTGAAATTGCTCAAGCCACCGGCGTCAGTGAATGGAAAAAAGGCGAATGTGATCCGATTCCAGGATTGACTATGCCTAATATTATGGTGGTTGAGCGTGATTATCCGAATGTCTATAAGCGCTTTACCTCAATTGGTCCCTTGATGGAAAAAATGGGTAATGGCGGTAAAGGCATTGCATGGGATACGAAAAATGAAATTGGCATGCTTAAAGATCTGCATGGTACGATAACGGATGATTTAGGTACCCGTGCCAAAATGGAAACAGATATCCAAGCGTGCGACACGGTATTGAGTCTTGCTCCTGAAACCAATGGACAAGTTGCAGTGAAAGCTTGGGAATCCCTTTCTAAAGTAACAGGTATAGACCATACACACCTTGCAAAACCTAAAGAAGATGAAAAAATTCGTTTTAGGGATATTCAGGCTCAACCCCGAAAAATAATCTCTTCCCCCACGTGGAGTGGTTTAGAAGATGAACATGTTTCCTACACATCCAATTATACCAATGTACATGAGTTTATTCCATGGAGAACCCTTACGGGGAGGCAACACTTTTATCAGGATCATAAATGGCTCCGTGATTTTGGCGAAGGTTTTGTCACCTATAAACCGCCTGTAGATTTAGGTTCTGTGGAGCCACTTTTGAAAAAATACGGTAAGGAAAAACCATCGATTAGCCTTAACTTTATTACACCACACCAAAAATGGGGAATTCACAGCACATACACGGATAATCTGCTCATGTTGACCCTATCTCGTGGAGGACCTATTGTTTGGCTGAGTGAAATTGATGCTCAAAAAGTAGGTGTTGAGGATAACGATTGGATAGAAGCCTTTAACAGTAATGGCGCTCTGGTTGCCCGTGCCGTGGTGAGTCAGCGAGTGCCTGAAGGTATGGTCATGATGTACCACGCTCAAGAAAAAATCGTCAATGTTCCAGGGAGCAAAATCACGGGAACACGTGGCGGTATCCATAATTCTGTCACCCGTGCAACACTCAAACCGACACATATGATTGGCGGCTATGCGCAGCTTTCTTGGGGCTTTAACTATTACGGTACAGTGGGATCTAATCGTGATGAGTTTGTAATTATTCGTAAAATGGAAGATAAAGATGTGGACTGGATGGATCAGCCGCTGAATAAAAAAGAAAGGGAGTCTGCATAATGAAAGTTCGCGCTCAAGTGGGAATGGTTCTAAATCTCGATAAATGCATTGGCTGTCATACATGCTCTGTGACCTGTAAACAAGTGTGGACCTCACGGGAAGGTATGGAATACGCTTGGTTTAACAACGTAGAAACAAAACCTGGTATTGGTTATCCGAAAAACTGGGAAGATCAAGACAAATTAAAAGGAGGCTGGAAGCTCACAAAATCAGGCAAGCTTAGGCTGTCACAAGGGGGCCCTTTAACCATTCTAAAAAATCTGTTTGGGAATCCTCATATGCCAGAAATTGATGACTATTATGAGCCATTCAGTTTTGATTATGAACATCTCCATAATGCACCAGAAAGCAAAAGTGCCATTACGGCACGCCCGCGTTCTTTAATTTCTGGTAAGCGAATGGAAAAAATAAAATGGGGGCCTAACTGGGAAGAAATTTTAGGTACAGAGTTTGTCAAACGGAAAGAAGATTACAATTTTAAAGATATAGAAAAAGATATTTATGGTCAGTTTGAAAAAACGTTTATGATGTATCTGCCACGACTTTGCGAACACTGCCTAAACCCTGCATGTGTGGCCTCTTGCCCATCAGGAGCCATTTATAAGCGTGAAGAAGATGGTATTGTTTTGATTGATCAAGACCAGTGTAAAGGCTGGCGCATGTGTGTATCGGGCTGCCCTTACAAAAAAATATATTTCAATTGGCAGAGTGGGAAATCTGAAAAATGTACTTTTTGCTACCCTCGTATTGAAGCAGGAGAGCCAACCGTTTGCTCTGAAACATGTGTTGGGCGTATTCGCTATCTTGGTGTTTTGCTTTACGATGCCGATAAAATTGAAGCCGCTGCAAGCGAGGAAGATGAAAAAAATTTATACCAATCTCAATTGAATATATTTTTAGACCCTCACGACCCAGAGGTGATAAAAGCCGCTCAAGAGGAAGGTATTCCTCATAACTTTTTAGAGGCAGCAAAACAATCTCCTGTTTATAAAATGGCAGTGGATTGGAAAATTGCGTTTCCATTACACCCTGAATTTCGTACTTTACCCATGGTTTGGTATATACCGCCGTTGAGCCCTATTAAATCTGCTGCAGAAATGGGCGCTATTCCATGGAAAAAAGATGGTATTCCTGATGTAAAGTCTCTTCGAATTCCTGTGCAGTATCTTGCTAATTTATTAACTGCTGGTGATGAAGCACCTGTTTCGCATGCGTTAGAACGCCTCCTTACCATGCGTGCCTATATGCGTGGTAAAACCGTTGATGGCGTTGCGGACAACTCCCTGTTAGACGACGTAGGCATGACTGAAGCTGAGATGGACGACATGTATAAAATCATGGCATTAGCCACGTATGAAGACCGATATGTTATTCCAACAGCACATAAAGAAGATAGTCTCGATGCCTTTACAGAGCGTGGCTCTTGTGGATTTACCTTTGGTAACGGGTGTTCTGGACATTCAAATCATACAGGAGATGTTTTCGAAGCCAACAAGCCTGGGCAGCATATCAATAAAATATTTAGTCGTGATCATTATACGCCCCTTAAAGCTAAAAAAGGCATAAAGGTGAAGATGATATAATGAAAATTTATAATTTATTATCTGCTTTATTGCAGTATCCAACGAAAACGATGCAACGGGATGTTCGAGAAGCGCTTCAATTGCTGGAACAGGATACGTTATTGCACAAAAAAACACGCCAAAAAGTTAAACATCTTGTGGATCATATTTCAGAAACGAGCTTGCTCGATTTACAAATAAAATATGTAGAACTTTTTGATTCTACCCCCTCACTTTCTCTACATTTATTTGAACATGTGCATGGAGATGACAGCGCACGTGGACAGGCTATGGCAGACTTAAAAGGCGTTTATAGCGAAGCAGGGCTTGAAATGAAGGCAGGCGAAACGCCCGATTATTTACCGCTATTTTTGGAATACATGGCAGCTATATCTATAGAGTCGGCCCAAGAAAGCCTTAAAGAAATTGTGGATTTGTTAGAGGTTATCCATCAACGCTTAAACAGGCGTGAAACTCCCTACGCCATTGTATTACTGGCACTTGTGGAGCTTTCTAAACTCAAACCAAATAGCAAGAAGGTTCAAGATGCCCTTAAGCTTTCCGATGGCTCTTTGCCCAATTTAGAAGAGATCGACAAAATGTGGGAAGAAGAGCCTGCCTTTAATGGCGCCGCCAATTCCGCAGCATGTCCTCATGCAAACACTTGCCAAAAAGGAGTTTCATCATGAGTCTTACCCAAGCCCTTGCAGCTCCCAGCATAATAGACTCATTTTTCTTCGGACTATACCCGTATATTTGCCTTACTGTCTGTATTGTAGGCTCTATTTTGCGTTTAGATCGTGACCCATACACATGGCGTGCAAAATCCAGTCAATTCTTAAGGAAACGACACTTTATCATGGCAAGCGTGCTCTTTCATGTAGGTATTATTTCACTGATGATGGGGCATTTTGTGGGTCTTTTAACACCTCATTGGCTCTATGAAGGTGTATTTGGTCTTTCGGCAGCCCTTAAACAAACCCTTGCTATGACAGCAGGCGGTATTTTTGGAACGTTATGTTTAATTGGTCTTGTCATGCTTTTGTGGCGTCGTCTTACCGATGAACGAGTCAGCGCCACCAGTAGCTTTGCCGATAAAGCGGTGCTGGTTGTTTTACTGATTCAACTTTTATTGGGACTGACCTCCATTCCCGTCTCTGCGAGTCATGCAGATGGTGGACGCATGGTAGAGCTTGGCGAGTGGGCACAACATATCGTCACTTTCCGTCCAAATGCTGCCGCTTATATTATGAATGCAGAATGGGTGTTTAAAGCACATATTTTTCTAGGGCTTACATTATTTCTCATTTTTCCTTTTACGCGCCTTGTGCATATGCTAAGCGTGCCGGTAGGATTTCTCTTTAGGCGTAGCCCGCAAATTGTACGAAAGCGTTCCACCGGATGAAAACAAAAAATACTCATTTAACGCTACAAGAGCCTAGATTTCCACAATAACTGACACACTTGGAATGGATTTGAGAACCATCTGCTCGTAGGCTGTAATTCTCGAGGGTGTTCAAAGTTCTGTATCAGCTTGGCGAGTCATAAGCTCATGTAGTCGTCCGGTGTTTTTCAAGGTAGTTGGCACTAATTTTTGCTTTTTAACTCGCTGCTTTCATTTCAGTGTTGTCCGGCTGTTTGAGTTCGCGCTTGTCGGCCTTGGCTTGCTTTATCTCGGCCCTGCGCTCGACATAAAGCCGTAAAGGCACTCTTGTCGCCACTCCTTTACTTGCTCAGGATAAAGGCCTTTTTCTCGGCAGTATATATTATATATTACAATGGCTTTGAAAAGCTAAGTTTAAAACGATCATTTTCAACCATCAATGTTTTAATTAATTGTTGAAACTGACTACGGGTTAAACCAAAAGACTTTTTAGCCAAATCTTCAATTAATCCCATTCTTTTCATATAATTATTTACTTCACTTTTATGTATGGTACCACAGTCATTTTTTTTATTAGCTTCATCAAGTTCACTTCTAACCTTTCCCTCTTGCCTCTTGGCTTCTAAATATACCTTTTTATACAACTGATAAACATCTTTCACAGTATGAAAATTACCTGATTGCATTTGCGCGTTATCTCCTCTGTGTCGTTTAACCATAGAGCAAATAGAATTAGTTATTTTTAATGACCCTTTTGTTATATTACGGCCTACAGAAGCCAAAGGTCCAAAAGGATCTGTAGTAATTTTTGCACAAGCAGTTATTATTTGAATCACACACATTCCATTTGCTTTTCTAATTTTTAATTTTATGTGCCTGTTTTTTAGCTTTCGCACATTATCCAGATAATCTTTAATATCGCTGTAATCTTCAGAGTTTAAAAATTGTTTGTGCTCTTCTAAACATTCTTGACTGCACTGTATTCTGTCTTTCATATTTGTTAAATTTTGTGAGCGATGCTGACGTTCTATATAGTATGCCATAGCTCTACTCCATTCATCTATAGGAAGTATTGGAATAATTGAAGTAATTGCTGACGCTACTTTCATTTCAGCATCAGTAGTTATAAACTTTATTTTCCAATTATCATAATTTTTTAATTCAAAACAAACATCTATTTCTTTAGCACGATCTTCTACTATTCCTTTAACCTCATTATCATATAACATCAAATCTTTGGTTTTTAATGTTTGATAGAGCTTTTTTTTATTAATAACTGTTTTGCATAAACAAGAATTTAGTTTTTTATTATCAATGCTTCTCAATGTATCAGTCATTTTACTTCTAATGCCTCCATCGGTACTGTACTCAATTGAGATGCCATATTTTTTTAACACTTCCCCCAGATCTTTTTCAACAAACCTTCTTTTTTTTAAGTTTTCTTCTGTTATTGTTTTATCAAGGTTTAACAACTGCTCATCTTCTGGAAATAATGCTTTAAGGTCTTGTATTAAACTATAAAATGACTCAGAAGTTTTAAAACTTCTATGACTTTTAAAAATATTAGATATAGATGCAATATTTTTATTATTATAACTGGAATCAACTATATCACTTATACGTCCAAAGTTTTTAAAATCCTTCAGAGTCATTTCTGTATTCTTAACTTTTTTTGCAAGCCATTGTTCTTTTGCTTTATGGGTTTTAATAATATTTCTTCTACGACGATTTACTTTATAGCGCTTATGCATAGCAAATGCTGTAGCCATAGAGCCTTCTAAAGCTGCCATACTAATATCTTGAGCAATTATTTCTGGGTTTTTTACAAGAGCATTAAGTTTTTCTTCCCAATGCTTTTCTAGGACGTATTGTTTATAATTAAATGGAAAATCATATTTATAAATATCATGGTCAGCAGACAAACCATGTGTAGAATAAATTTTATCTCTTAAATCATAAGCAGAAATACTGTCGTCAATAGGTGATTTGCTTTGTTGATTTAACCACTCTACAGAAATTCGATCATCAGGTACAGTTATGTTATTTTTCGTTATCTCATAAGCCATGTCATTATAGCGACCTCCGCGTTTCTTGTCAGAAACAGGAATCACACGATCATTCAAAGAAAGGTTTATTAACACCATATTAGTTAAAATAACGTTTAGTCTATCGTCTACTTGCTGATATTCAGAAAGCGTATATAAATCATGAGTAGCGAAAGAATTGCCATCCATAATATATTTATCACCATCAGGTGATATAAAAACACAAGATGCATGTTGAGACTTAGCGCTAAGAGATATAAATCCTATAATAATTACAAACTCACTTCCTTTAGGTAAATAGCCTTCATCAGTTGCAGTCTGCCCCCAAAAGGTAGCCATACTAGAAAAATCTTCACAGTCTAAGCCCTTGCCACCATCTGCAATAATTTCCACAGCTGTTGACATATGATCATCTACTCCTTCAGTGTCTATATCAGTCCCATAAGTAAAGCCTATTGTCTTAGCTCTCTTTTGAATATTAATAAGCACTGCTTTGGTTTTCTCATCGCCTTCAAGTCCTTTAGTTATTTCTTCAAGACCACTTAAAAAAGCCTTTCTCTCTAATTCAAGAGTAGTACCAAGGCTGGGATGAAACTTATCTCTTAATTCACTCCAAATAATTTCTTGTTGGATCTCGTTTGCG
This sequence comes from Endozoicomonadaceae bacterium, assembly GCA_023146365.1. GTDB lineage: Bacteria > Pseudomonadota > Gammaproteobacteria > Pseudomonadales > Endozoicomonadaceae > Kistimonas. The sequence continues at coordinate 13,857 of JAGLCE010000071.1, read as the reverse complement.
CAGGCAGCTGTATGAACTGCAGTATTAACAACAGATTTTCTGAGATCTTGTTTATCATCAAGGTTTTTTTCTATATGTTGTTTTTGGTGTTTGTTTGAATGTATTTCTGCAGTACGTAATTGCCGATTATTTTTGAATTCATCTTTATCACTATTATTTTGTTTGTTCTCATATTCATCTAATGGCTCTAATTCTTGTTTAGATCTATCATCTCTTATTGTATTATTATTACATGCCAAAGATTGCTTATAACCGTCATCCACACAAATGCCCCTATCTACAAGCCCCTTGCTTTCTTCAAGTACATCTATCCTATCTACACTAATATTATTTTTCAGCGTACTTTCTGATTTTTTATACTTGGTTTTTTTCCCTGTTTCTTCATCTGATTTGTTATAAGACTTATCATCACTTTCTGGAATATAAATACAAGGATTTAAATCATTATCTACTATAGTAATAAACATATTAAAACCTATTTTATATACTGTTTCTACAATACATATGTCCGTTACTAAATCTTAAGTAAGCGACAAATAACGAAACACCATGAGCCTATTAGTCGTAGGTGATTGAGAACTGATATTGATCAGTAATCGCATATTTTTATATATAACTACTTCAACATGGAGTCTAACTGTTTTAAAAAGTTCAACTTTCGGAAATATTCTGCCTGCACGTAAATTAAAACGAAACTCATGCTGAGGCTGTATCGGCTCAGAAATAAAAGAGATCGCAAAGGAACGGGGTCAAGTCTTGTTTTGTGCTTTTTCTGTGCTAGAGAAAATGGTTGGCTAGACCCCTAAGAATCGAATATGCGGGCGCACTTTATCACGTGACTTCACGCGGAAACGCCCAAGAAGATATCTATCGTAATGATAAAGATAGAATGTAGTTCTATACTGTGCTTGCAGAAGTCTGTGACCGCTTTAACTGGGTTATCCATGCCTATTGTTTAATGGACAACCATTATCATTGATTGGTAGAAACCCCAGAGCAAAATTTGTCAAAGGGCATGCGTCATTTAAACGGTGTTTACACACAACGATACAACCAAAATAACACACGTGTTGGGCATGTTTTTCAAGGTCGCTATAAAGCTATTCTGGTTCAAAAAGAGTCATATCTTCTTGAACTGGCACGCTATATTGTCCTCAACCCAGTTAGAGCCAGAATGGTCAGAACAGCCAAAGATTGGCCATGGAGTAGCTACCGTACCACAACAGGTCAAATAGCCTCACCCGAATGGTTACACACTGATTGTGTTTTATCGGCTTTCGCTAAAAAAAAGAAAACAGCAATTGTACTCTATAAGACTTTTGTTATAGAAGGAAAAAATCAACCCTAACCATGGGACAACTGAAAAATCAAATCTTCTTTGGTACAGATAAATTTATTGAAGACATGCAACACAAAATATCATCGGAAACATCGCTTAACGAAATTCCTAGTTGCACAAAATCGCAAGCCTTCAAAGCGCTTGGGTTTCTATAAAAAGAAATATTCCGATAGAAACACAGCAATAACATACGCATATCGTAGTGGGGCTATAGTATGGAGGAAATTGGAAGCTATTTTGGATTGCATTACTCTTGGGTGAGTCGAGTTATACGGGATTTTGAAAACACACGAAACAAAAACTGACCCTGTACTTTGTCTCAATCAATTACTCTGACTCCTTGATTTTTTTTGATTTCTTGATTTTTTTACTCTAGAACAGAAAAGGCACAAAACAAGACTTGACTCCATTTTTTGATGTTTAATTGGTCTTGTCATGCTTTTGTGGCGTCGTCTTACCGATGAACGAGTGAGCGCCACCAGTAGCTTTGCCGGTAAGGTCTTTGCCTTCACGCAGCGCCTTGAGAGCGGTATTCATATCGAAAGTGGGTGTTGTCATAGTCATCTCTTTTTCTAAGTTTAAAGAAATGACACAGAGTTGTGAACACTACCGAAGATTATTTATCATTCTATTTTATTAGAAGATTCCAAGATTTTCTTATCCTAGATGTTGTCTTATTAATTTAATCATGTTGTTTCCATAAACAACAATTTTTAAATATTTATTTATTAATGGGAAACTAAATTAAGATGAATGACTCTAACATTTAATACTTACCTATCGGAGACGGAGAGAAAATTTAACATGGTACACAATAAAGCATGCAGCAATAGCGTCAGTCAGGCTCTTGGTGTTTTATCCATTGACAAAAATATTCAAGATGATGATTTTGTATATTTAGATAATCGAGCACTCAAGGTTGTTACCTCTGAATCCAATCTAAGTGAAAGTCAAATGTCACTTAAAAAACTATTACATGAAAAGCTTAGTGGCGCTGGTAGAAAAAGATTTTCAAGAAGATCAGTTAAAACACAATCTATCACGTACGAAAATATTAAATCATTAGTCCATTACATAGAGAAACCGCGAACAAGAAAAAATCTGTTAGAAAGAAGATACCAGCTATTTCGTGCTAACTGTAATAACTTTCCTGATTTAGTTAGGAAGGATATGGAAAAGACGAAAATGACAAGCCTGCCAAGCAACATTTATAAACTATGTACCGTGATGACTGGCGCTGACTTTGATATGACTCCAATGGGACTTATAAAACATCTTACCACTCAATGCATGGATATTGATTCTAACAGCAAATATGAAACACTTGAAGAAGAGCGAAAGGAATGCTCAGAATTGATCCACAGTCAAGCATCATCATGTTCTTCAGAATCAAAAAAGCAAGTGGAATATATCGTCACTTTAGACGGCTTTCATAATATCTGGCAACAGAAAAAAGCAAAGAGATGGAATAAATTCATGCTTGAGCCTACCATCTCGTCTTGTGTTCATTTTTCACCGATAGAGCCTTTTTCCGATAAACAAGATAAAAGTGGATCGCTGGACATTGATACCAGCTTATTATTCCAAGAAGGAGGGGCCGTCAGCCAGAAAACGATAGCGTACGATCATGATTCTATCATTACCCGCTCTTTTGAGTCATTAGATTCAACCCATGATTTGCTTATCACAGAGAAAGCCACTCAATCATCGACATTAATATTTGATGAAACCGGCAACGAAACCTTATTACCGGTTGAGAATCAAGAGAGATCTGCCAATCAGAAAACGGTAGGTTGCCCTAGTCATGATTCCATCATTACATATTCTTTTGATCAATTAGATTCTGGCCAAGGTTCGGCTATCACTAAATTAACGCAATCAATATCCAATGATGAAACAAAAAACAACGATACTTTATCGTCGGAGTTAGTCGTTGATAGTAAAGTTAAAAATGCTAACTCCGAAACGATTGAAGTCTCTGATGATGATATTCCCATTGCAAACTTTTTTGAGGAATTAGATTTAGATCCATATTCGGCTATCGCCAATAAACCCACTGAATTATTAGATCCAAACGATGTTTCATTGATTATTGATAGAATCGATGAATTCATTTCGTCATTAGATGATTCTGAAGAAATTAATGAGAAGTTGTTTGATCAGTTATTACATATACTGTTAGAAGAATTTAGGGGGAAAACTGATGTTTATCAAATAAGGAATCATCCATTATTTGATAAAATACACTTTTTAAGATATCTTAGTCCAAAGGACATAAATACTATCGATATAACAGTTTATGATATTATTAATAATTTGTCAAAAATAAAGTATTTCTCTGCTGATGATGAGATTAGGGTTTTAAAACTCATAACGTCAGGTAGGACAGAGTCAGTATATATCCGTATAAGAAGACAGGTAATTAATAGTTCATCCCGTATAAGAAGACAGGTAATTAATAGTTCATCCTCCTCTGAAAAAATCATTGCGTTAAATGATGAGGCCTTCAATATATTACGCATACATTATGCTGCGACCACAGCAGAGGATAGTAGCAAAAATAGCAAAAATAAAAAAAGTAAAAGCTCAAAGGAAAACATTATTTTTATGGGTTCAGTAGGTGTTGGGTCTGATGGGTGCCGTACAGCAGAACCATGTACATTGTCAAGAAATATTGATCATAATGGTATTAAGGTCGTATTAGTGAATGGATACATGACTGGATCTTATCAAGAGAAAAGCAGCGATACATCGCAACGAGAGTCAGCTGCCAGCCCATTGCTCAAGCCAGAAGAAGCTTATCTGTTTGGAGCAAGGCCTAAAGAGCGCACCACACAACCTGGCTCCAGTATAAAATTCAGTAAAGGTATGAATATATGTGATCAAAATGGATTTTCTGATCGGCTAATAGATTACAATCGCGCAGCATGGAATGACTATGCAGAAAGGAAGACTAACGTCCTAGATTACCTTGATGATCTAGAAAATGAAAAAAAATATGAAACTGCAAAAAATGCATTTCTGAATGGGTTCTGGTTCCCTAATCAATATTTCTATTTACTGATAAAGGCTTGCAATGTAAGTCGGCATCAGGACTTTTTCAAGGAAAGATTGACTTCTTTTGTTGAAAATGAATATTTGTGCAATGGATTCCCCCCTAATGGCCTAAAAGTACAAAAAAACGATAAGGAATCAAGATCAAGGTGTTCGGCAACGATGTCAAACCGTTTTCTGCATTACACTCTTATGGAAAATGTCACCCCCTCTGAGGGAGTGGATAGCTGCGATAATAATTTTTGGTTAACTGACCAAGGAACTTTCATGAGTCATATTATATTCAAGGTGATACTTAATTTTTTGGGCATTAAGTCATTTAACCAATATTTTGGTTCAATAAATAAATCGACAGATCCATTTGAACTGATGTCATTTGTCGAAGCGAATACTAGAAGTCGTCTACTAAACTTACTCATGTACAATACAGAAATAAAATTCGAAAAAGCTCATCTTTATGTCTTCAAGAATCACAAAAACTATGGACTTAGAGATTTTAATGGTGACTTTCACAACCTGTATGCATTCTGCGATAACAGTTACCCTACAGTATCCTTTTGCTCACCCTGTTTGCCTATGGGTGCAAGCATAATTACTATCTATCAAACACTGGTCAATCGATACAACCAGAAACCGTTCAACGGAGAAATCATGACAGCTAACAATTGGGAAATGCTTAAGAATGAACTAGGGAGTGAGCCCTCACTGGATACTACAGATATAACCATGCTAGATTTAATAGAATTCGGAGGTGGGTTACTTTCACTTACATCAGTAAGAGTGAACTTTCCGATGATAGAAAAAATAAAATTAAAATATACAGACTCTTTAAGAATATTAGAATATCAATTAGAGCATAAAGAATATCTGTGCCAAAAGGAGCAAGAACGACAAAAACAAACGCAAGAAAAAAAGGAAAAACAACGTAGTGCAGTAGCCTTGCGGCACACGGAATCCGCAGCATCCGTAGAAACATATCATGCCACTTGCGAGGTAGGGGTAGGGACAAAACAGCTAGAACCTGACCCTATTGATGAGTTAAAAAAAGAGATTATAAAAGTCAAAAAAAATCTTAAACTGTACAATAATCAATCGAAAGAAACGAAAAAAGAGGCAGCAATTGATTCATGGAATAGTCTTAAATCATTATATATGAACATCAAAGAAAAAGGTATCAAGATTGACATTAAAGATGAACACCATTATGCTGAGCTCGAGGAAGGAGTAGACACTATGTTAAGTAATAATCCGTAGATAATTATTAACTCATACTTGGCCAACCACTAGATTTTATGAAGTCGATGATTGCTGGTTCATTGATCGAATTTTATGATCATCATGCAATAGGGTACGATGTCCTTTGCTGAAAACTGGATTAATACCATAAGTGCAATTATCATTCTATTTTATTTCATTAACAGACTACAAGGTTTTTTTAGATGTTGTCTTCTTAATTTAATTATGTTGTTTTCATAACCAACATTTTTTAAATATTTACTGATTAAAGGTAAACTAAATGACTCTAATGCATAACATTAAATCAATCACTTTCTGGACAAATATTTTAATATGATACACAATACAGCATGTAATACTAGCATAATTATGGCTCTTGAAATTTCATTCATTGAGCAAAATATGAGTGATGGAGATCATGTATATCTAGATGATCAATCTCTCAAAGTCGTTACCTATGAAGTCAATCTAAGTGAAAGTCAAATATCACTTAAAAAACTATTGCATGAAAAGCTTAGTGGCGCTGGCAGAAAAAGTTTGGCGAAAAGATCAATTGAAAAACAACCTGTTACGTACGAAAAAATTAAATTATTAGTCCTTTACATAACAAACCCACGAACAAAGAAAAATCTGCTGGAGAGAGGATACCAGCAATTTCTTGATCACTATGACAGCTTTCCTGATTTAGTTAAAAGTGATATGAAAAGTAAAGAAATGACAAAACTTCCGAGCAATATTTATACTCTAAGTATAGCGATGATTTGCCAAGAAATTGATATGGAATCAATGCTACTTATTAAGCATCTTACCACTAAATGCATGGATATTGATTCTAACAGCCCTTATGGAACACTTAAAGAAGAGCATAATGAATGCTTGCAAATGATTTTCAATGAAGCATCATCAGATGCTGCAGCATTAAACCAGCAAGTGGAGTATATCGTCACTTTGCACGGCTTGCGGCATATTTGGGAGCGTAAAAATTCAGAGAGATGGAATGCAGCCATCCTTGAGCCTACCATCTTGTCTTGTGTTCATTCTTCACCTATAAAGCCTTTTTCCGATAAACAGGATGAGAGTGAGTCGCTCGATATTGATGCTGGCTTATTACCTCAAGAGGGAGGTGCCGTCAGCCAGAAAACGATAGAGTGCTCTGATCATAATTCTATCATTACGCGCTCTTTTGAGCCATTAGATTCAAGCAAAGGTTCGATTATCACTGAATCAATGTCTAATGATAAAACAAAAAATAACGATACCTTATCGTTGGATTTATCGGAGTTAATCGTTGATAGTCAAGTCAAACATGCTAACTCAGAAACGATTGAATTATCTAATCATGATTCTATCATTACGCACTCTGTTGAGCCATTAGATTCAGGCCAAGGTTCGACTATCACTGAATCAATGTATAATGATGAAACAAAAAATACCAATGCCTTATCGTTGGATTTATCGGGGTTAATCGTTGATAGTCAAGTCAAACATGCTAACTCAGAAACGATTGAAGGCTCTGATGATAATCCCTTTAGTACAGACTCTTTTGAGTCATTAGATTTGGATCGATATTCGACTGAATCTGAGGAATCTACTGAATCTACTGAATCTACTGAATCTACTGAATCATATCCGTTAATGTCCGATGAAGAAAAAAACAACTATATTTTACCACCGGGGTTAATGCTTGATAGTAAAGACAGAGCTGAATATCAAGAAATGATGAAACATTACACCTTTGCGCACTCTGCTCAATCATTAGATTCAAATGATATTTTTTTGATTTCTCAGAGAATCGATGAATTCATTTTGTCAATACCTGATCGTAAAAAAACCAATAAGACTTCATTTTATAATCTATTAAGTATACTGTTGAAAGAGTTTTATGGGAAAGCTGATTTTTTTGGAATATTAAATAATCAATTATTTAATAAACTACATTTTTTACTCTGTTATAGTCCAAATACCATAAATAATATTGATAGAAAAATTTATAAACTTATCACTACTATGTCAAAAATAAAGTATATTTCCATAGATGATGAGGCTAAGTTTTTAAACTTAATAATGACAAGTCACATGGCATCAATATATACTCGGATAAGGATACAGATAATTAATAGTTCATCCTCCTCTAAAAAAATCATCGACTTAGATGATGAGGTTGTCAATATGTTACGCACAAATCATGCTGAGACCATAACAGAGCCTAGTAGTAAAGGTAGTAAAGGTAGACAAACAAACAATAACGAGAAGAGCATTATTTCCATGGGTATAGCAGGTATGTGGTATAGTGTGTGTCGTATGAGAGAATCAAAAATAATTGAGAGGAGTGTTGATCTCAAGGGTATTAAGATAGTATTAGTTAATGGATACATGGCTGAATTTGAGCACAAGAAAATCGGCTATACCTTACAAGAAGCTTCAACTACCAGCCCATTGCTTAAGTCAGAACAAGGTGATCAAGCTTATCTTTTAAAGGTAGATCGCACCATACCGCATGATCCCAGTATGAAATTCAGTGAAAGTATGAATATATATGATCAAGATGGCTTGTCTAATTTGCTAGTATATTACTGTCACGTAGCACGGAATGACTATGCAAAAAGACTGGCTAACGTCCTAGATTACCTTGATGATATAGAAAATGAAAAAAAATATGAAACTGCAAAAAATGCGTTTCTGACTGGGTTCTGGCCCTCTAATCAATATTTCGATTTACTGACAAAGGCTTACAATGTAAGTCGGCATCAGGATTTTTTCAAGGCAATATTGACTGATTTTGTTGAAAATGAATATTTTATCAATGGATTCCCCCCTAGGGGTCTCAGAGTACAAAAAGACGATAGGCAATCGATGTGTTCAGCGGTGAGATCCAACCGTTTTCTGCATTACACTCTTAAAGAAAACGTCACTCCATCTGAGGGGCTGGATAGCTGCGATCATAGTTTTTGGTTAACTGACCAAGGAACTTTCACGAATTATATTATATTCAATATGTTACTTGCTTTTTTGGGCATAAAATCATTTAACCAATATTTTGGTAAAGTAAATAAATCGACAGATCCATTTGAACTGATGTCATTTAGCGAACCAAATAATAGAAGTCGGCTACTAAAATTACTCACTTACGATACAGAAGTAAAATTCAAAAAAGCTCATCTTTATATCTTCAGGAATCACAACAACTATGGACTTAGAGATTTTAATGGTGACTTTCACAAGCTATATGCATTCTGCGATAGCAGCTACCCTACCGTATCCTTTTGCTCACCCTATTTGCCTGTGAATGCAAGCATAATTACTATCTATAAAACACTGGTCAATGAATACAACAAGAAACCAATCAACGGAAAAATCATGACATCTGTAAATTGGGAAATGCTTAAGAATGAACTAGGGAGTGAGCCCTCACTGGATACTACCGCTATAACCGTATCAGATCTAATAAAATCCGGAGGAGGGTTAACCACACTGACATCAGTTGGAATTAACTTTCAAATAATAGAACAAATAAAATTAAAATATATAGCCTCTTCAAGAAAGTCAGTGCGCCAATTAGAGCATGAAGAAGATCTGTGCCAATGGGAGCAAGAACGCCAAAAACAAACGCAAGAAAAAAAGAAAAAACAACGTAGTGCAGCCGCGGCAGCCGCGGCAGCCGTAGAAATATCTCATGCCACTTGTGAGGTAGGGGTAAGGACAAAGCCGCTAGAATTTGATCCTATATCAGAGTTAAAAAAAGAGATTATAAAGGTCAAAAAAAATCTCAAACTGTACAATAATCAATCGAAAGAAATGAAAAAAGAGACAGTAATTGAGTCATGGAATAGTCTTAAGTCATTATATGTGAACATCAAAGAAAAAGGTATCAAGATGGATACAAAAGATGAACTCCATTATACTGATCTAAAGGAAGGGGTATATACTATGTTAACAATAACTCATAGATAATTATTAACTTATCCTTGGCCAACCACTAGATTTTATGGGATCGATGGTGGCTGGTTCCATGATTAGATCTCATGGTCATAAAACGATAGAATGTTATAACTTTTCATGAAGGCCTTTATAAATCTGTTTTATCAATAGATTTTCAGGCTTTCTTAGATGTTGTTTTATTAACTTAGCAGTGATGTTTACATAATGAACGATCGTGAAATATCTTATTATTAAATGCAAACTAAATGATAATAAACAGCTCCAAAATATTCTAAAATATAACGTTCAATAATCTATTATCGAAACAGAGGATTTAACATGAAACACAGTACAACATGCAATATTAGTATACGTCAGACTCTTGATATTTCATCCATTGCTCCCAATATGAGTGATGACGATCTTTTATATTTAGATGGTCGATCTCTAAAAGTCGTTACCCCTGCATTAAGTCTAAGTGAAAATCAAAGATCTCTTTAAAAACTATTACATGAAAACCTTAGTATAACTGATAGAGAAATCTTCACAAAAAAATTAATTCAAAAACAATCTATCGCGTACAAAAACATTAAATCATTCGTCAATTACATAAACGAACAAAGCAGACACTGCTTGATAGAGAGCCAGCAATTGTGTGTTCTCTACAGCCATTCTGATTTAGTTAAGAGAGATATGAAGAATGATAAAATCATAAAATTTCTGGGTAAATTTGCATTAAATTTTTTAAACTCACAAAACTTAGTGCAATATGTCGCCACTCTATGTAACTTACAAAGTACCTGCCAATGGCAACAATCATATGAGGTGAATGAACATCAGAAAGCAATAGGATATTCCCATAGTGCACACTCTTCTGAACCATTAGGCCGAATCTATGGTATGTGGGGTGATTAGGGAGTGGCTGAACTCTTTTCTAATGAATCATTGGACAAAAGCTATGCCTCGTGGAATGGTGATACAGTCGCTACAAAGAACATCTAGAGGAGTATGACTTTCATGGATCCAGCAGGTAGGCCGTACCGTGTGGCAGAAGCAGGAATATGGCTAATAGATATTGATCACCAATATGGTTTTAAGGCAGTAGCTAGATACATCACCGGATTTAATCAAGATGAAAACAGCTCTAATTCACCAAGATCTACCTCACCAAGAGTGTCAACTACTAGCCCATTGCTCAATCCAGAACAGAGCATCATACAGTATGAGCAGTTGAATTTTATTAGTATAATGATTCAGATAAGCAGTGAAAAATTCCATAATAATTTCATCAATAAACTATGGAATAGATATTTCACAAATGACAACTATAGTGAAAATTTGACAGCCTTAGGATCCGAATAACCTCTAGAATTCGGAGAATAGCTAGTACTCGAAGAAACACCTCGGACCACCACTTCCCTCCCCCGTTTGCGAGGTAAAGAGGCGCCATTTTCAATGATAAAGCAGACAAAAAGTGACCCTACTACCCATTTAAAAGATTCATGAGGCCAATAAAATGCTCAGACTGTACACCAGTACAATTGGGTAAATAGGCGATGATTTGATAGTATTAAATACTTATAAATCTCGAAGAATAAGGCGTCAAAATTGATGATAAAGATGAGCGCAATTATCTTAAGATAACGAAAGTGTCAGGAGGTATTTAAAAAGAACTCGTGTATAATTCCAAGCTCAAAAATCGAATGACCAATCGATTTTGTTAGATCGATGAGTGTGGATTCCTTCCCCAGATTTTATAGTCATCAGACGGCAGAGTGTGATGGCATTTGGCGAAGACATTTGGCGAAGGCATTAATGAATCTGTTTTATGAATAGATCCATTAAGGTTTTTTAGGATGTTGTCTTATTAATTTAGCAGTGATGTTTGCATAACTAACAATCGTGAAACACATCCTTATTAAAGGTAAACTAAATTAGAATAAATTACTCTAAGATAACATATTCAACAGATTATCATCCGAAATAAAGAAGTTAACATGGCGCACAGTACATCATGCAATACAAGTATAATTCGAGCTCTTGAAATTTCATTCATTGACCCAAGCATGAGTGATGGAGATATTGTATATATAAATGATCGATCTCTCAAAATCGTCACCTCTGAAGTCAGTCTAAGTCAAGAGCCACTTAAAAAACTGTTACGTGAAAAGCTTAATAACGCTGGCAGAAAAAGCTTGTCAAAAAGATCAATTGTCGAACAATCTATCACGTACAAAGAGATTAAATTGTTAGCCCATTACATAAACAAACCACGAACAATACAAACACTACTAAATAATATATATCAGCAGTTGTGTGCTAGTTATGACAACCTTCCTGATTTAGTTAAGAAAGATATGAAAAATAATAACATTCTAAAACTTCCAGATAACATTCATATTCTACATCTAATAATGACTTGTCATGAATTTAGTGTGAGTTCACTGGCACTTTTAAAGCATCTTACCACTCAATGCATGGATATCGATTCTAACAGCCCTTTTGAAACACTGGTAGACGAATTTGGAGACTGCTCACAATTGATCTTCAGTAAATCACTAAGTTCTGAAGATTCTACAGAATTAAACAATCACATGGCGTATGCCGCCACTTTATACGAATTATATGATATCTGTAAAAATCAAAGCTCAGAGAGCTGGAATCAATTAAAACTTAAGCCTACCATCTTGGTTTGTGTTCATTGTTCACCGACAGAATCCTCTACTCATGGTTCCACCATCACGCCATCTTCTGGTTTGTTAGGTTCAGGTCAAGGTGCGGCTATTGTTGAGGAAGCCACTGAATCATTGGCGTCAATGTCTGATAAAACAAGTGACGATACCTTATCGGTGAGCTCGCTACTTGATAGTAAAGCCAAAGCGATAGATCATAATCCTCTCAGTACGGACGTTTCTGAGTCATTAGATTTAGGGCAAGATTCGGCTGTCGCTAAGAAAACTAATGAATCATTGACATCAATGTCTGATAAAACAAGTGGTGATACCTTACAACGGGTTTCAACTACCAGCCCACGGCTCAAGTCAGACCGAGGTGCCAAGTCTTCTTTGGCATCATCTCAGGGAGCAAGACCTAAAGAGGTCGCCGTGCGACCTGAGTCTTATATAACGTTAATGACAAATACGAAGATACATGATGAAAATGACCTTTCTGATTTTATCATTAAGTGTAACCACATAGTAAAAAATGACATTATAGAAAGAGAGACTAACGTCAAAAACTACATTGCTGATTCGGAAAATGAAAATAAATATAAAATTGCGAAAGATTCGCTTATGAGGGGACTCTGGCTCCGTGACCGAAAGTTCGATTTACTGTGTGAGGCTGGTGCTGTAAGCAAACACCGTTTTTTTAATAAAAGAAAAGATATGTTTATTAAAAATGGATATTTTTTTAATGGATGCCCCCCTAGGGATTGCGTAGCAGGAATATCCTATATGAAGTCGGTCTTCACATCATCGCCGAAGGTCAGAAATTATATACATTATATTCTTGAGAAAAACGTCGCTCCCTCTGATGCATTGTTTAGCTGCAGCATGGATTTCTGGCTATCTGATCCCGGAACTTACATAGAATATATTATGTATATAGTAATATTTATTGTTTTAGGCAAGAAATCATTTGATAAACACTTTGGCAATATAAAGAAAAACTCAGAACCATTTAGCTTGGTAACAATGGCAATAGAAAGTGCAAACTTTAATCGATTAAATGATTTCGTGATTATTAATAATGAAAGATCATTTAAAAGAGCATCTTTTTATGCCTTCGTCAATCATAAAAACTATGAAAAAAGAGATTTTAATGGCGACTTTTCCTTAATGTATGTATTATGCGAAAATGCTAGCCTGCCCACACAATTTTTATCACCTCATCTTCATGACAAGGCATTGGAATCTTGTGTCTATGAAAAACTAGTCAATGAATACAACAAGTTACCGTATAACAAGAGAGTTATGACCGATAAGGGATGGGAAGCAGTGGTACATAGAAGCGGTGTGTGCTCCCTCCCATCGCTCTCTTTTCCATTTATAACAGTAAGCGATTTAAAAGAAGAATGCGGAGGGTTATCTTCAACCTCATTGTCGATAAACTTTAATTATATTCTCAACATAAAACAAGAACTCAAAAAAGAAATTAAAAAAGAATTAAAATCTATAAAAACTGAAGAATTGATGAAGATAAAAATACGGTCACGGCAAGAGCGTAAGCAAGAAAGTAATCAAAATCGTATTAACCATTCTACACTCACAGCACCTTCAGCACATTCAGCACCATCAACACCATCAACA
>JAGLCE010000070.1 GCA_023146365.1 Endozoicomonadaceae bacterium | reverse complement strand
GTGGTAAGTCCGACAGGCTCCTAGAGTAAAGGCATGGCTAGACCCCTCAGAATCTAATATGCAAGCGCACTTTAACATACGCATATTGTCATATTGTAGTGGGGGCTATAGTATGGAAGACATTGGAAGCTATTTTGGATTGCATTACTCTTGGGTGAGTCGAGTTATACGGGATTTTGAAAGCACACGAAACAAGACCTGAACTTTGTCGCTCATTAGTATACAAGGATAGTTCTATGTCTATAAATAACAATCCAGCACCTGTAGCTCCATCATTCGCTTTAGAAACTATACAAAATGACGTGGATAAAGCTTTAACTTTCTTAGATGACAAAAAATCTGTAGGGCGTAACGCTAGAAAGATTATCGTATGTAAGGAAATAAAAAAATTTCTTATTAACAATCCAGATGTTAGAAAAGGTATAATTAACGACTCTATAAATTTTCTCAATAAGATCTCGAATAAAGCAATGAAATTGACTATATTAACAAAAATATTAAAAAAAATCCTGGAAAGTATTCAAAAACCGAAAAGATTAAAGCAGTATTAGCAGAGGTCAAGAATTCATCTATACAAGCAGAAAAAATAAAGGCATCGAAAACTATCACTATTTATAGACCAAGCTGTGGTTGATGACCCAAATGCAGTTTTTGATACAACAAATATTAAAACTGTAGTAGCCAGACTTAATAATAGACCTGACTTGGTTTTAAATGAAAATGCAATGAAGGACTTAACCTCAAAAATGTTTAATAACGAGAATAATCATTTCTCCACAATTGCGTTAGGATCCGCTGTGGCTTGGCATATAGACGAGAGCACCGCCCCCCCCAGCTCATATTGAAATTTTAAAAACCCTTTTTAATGCAGTCGCGATTGAAGCACGTAAAAATTATAATTACTCTGATCAGTGAAAAATGATTAGTAGAGTTGCGAGGCAGTAAATTAGATTGTGTATCTGCTTCTACCAATTTGTTAGGATCCGTATGCATTGCCACGCTCCTGTGTGGGAACGAGGAATTCCATTTTCTATTGTGCTATTTGTCTCACAGATTCCGAAATCGAACTGGTTTAATCTGAAAAATGCCTGATTATCTTCGATATTCCTTAGTCCTAAATCACTGTTCAGCTTATTTTCACTGGTGACAGTTACCGAGAGTCTTTGTTCCGAATCATCTACTGTCAGATTGGTTATCGCAACGTGCGTTGCTGTGGTTTGAAGAATAATTAAGTGGAAAGTCATGAGCCTGATGGAAAATAGGCGTAATTAAAGTAGCAGGAATTATTGAACTTTATTCACTTAATGGTTGTCATTAACAATAGGTGAACATTAACCGGTGATGTTAAAACTGATCATAACGGAATGCTTATCATAACTAGTCTGGCATAGCATTTTAAGTGTAACTGTATACAGGTTCAAATTTTCAGGTTTTAACTAATTCTATTTTACATGGGTATCGGGTATCGATATGAATCTTTTTGAAGTAGCTTCCTATAGTTGAAACTTAAACAGTAATAATGACATAATGCCACGAATCTTGCTAACTGCTAGAGTATTAGTATCGGGTTTGTTTTTATGCTACGTGTATTAACACGCAAAAGGTAGAGTCCCTTATCAGAACACACCCTGAATACAGAGAATGTTACTTTTACACGTCACTAAAAAAGCGGGGTGTCAAAATAGATTTTTTACACCTACATCCAAATTAGTTATACCTGAAGAATATGCAAATCATAGAAAGGTTGTAATAGATGGGCCAAAGAGTGTTGGGAAAAACACTTTTATTAATACACTGATGGGCAGTAAATCGTCTGATGCTACGCCTCTTGGTAATGATAAACAACCCATTACTTCAACCAAATTCTACGGTGTTGACGATAATGTTGTTCTATGTAGAGTACCAAAGTTCGCTAATTTGGAAGGGGGGAATTAGAGAATGGAAACGTTATGATGATTACGATACAGTCGTTTTCATGACCGGCGAAATTTTGTCCGAATCAGTTTGATAACTAATTAAAATTGCTAAGGATGCTGGAAAACATTATCTCGTAATAATAATCATGCTTGATAGATATATTGATGATCATAAATATAATTATCCAAAATCCGATATAAGTATGAATGAGATAAGTATGATCAGAAAGGATCCTCTTTTTGATAAACTGACAATTAAACTTCAAAAAGAAGATCTAATGCCAGGCAATAAAAAGCCAATTCTGGTTAGTAGTAGGTTTGTCGATAAGTGTGATTTTAAAGAAGCTTCAGATTTAATAAAATCCAATAATTTTAATGGTAATAGTGCCAACTAAACATGACCCCATTTTTTTGGTACAGATCAACAAGAGATAGAAACCTGACTAACGTTGCAGTGGTAAACGCCGCTGGTCGTATGGGGAGAATATTAGTGGCTGCGCTTCAGCAGGTTGAGGGCTACCCTGACCGTTGCCATTGATCGTTCTGATAGCTCCCTGATCGGTGTGTGGATGTTGGCGAGTTGGTCGGATTGGGCAAAGCTGGCGTGGCGCTGACTTATGATCTGGCAAATGAAATCCGCGTCTGTTTTTGTCTCTTGGATTCAACTTTCAAATGCATAACGTTTGATGCTGCTTTTCCTGGTGCAGTCTAGGCCTCAGATATTTCAGAGATGGGGTTGCATCTTGTGGATGGATTTCATGTGTTTTGTGAGAATAGGCTTCCGTGAAAATCTCTTTTTGCAGATATTGCAGCTGTGGTAGTTCTTCGTAGTGTGGCTGTTCATGTGTTGATTGAGGCCAGAACTCCGTGTGAAGTTCTTGTTGCAGATTTCACACGGGAAGAGTTTCTCCCTACTGTGAATTCTCTTGTGTGCTTCGAGGCTAGCTTGACTCTTGAGGAGCTTGCTGCAGAGATCGCACTGGTAGTATCTCCGATTTAAGTGAATGGCATTCCTGTGTTTTGTTAAGTATGTTAACCGTGCGAAACGCTTGTGGCAGGTGTCGCACGAGAAGGGTTTATAATCAGGCGAGACCCGACAGATACCGAAGAGATGGCATCTGAGTTTCTTCCCAGTGCCAGAATCATTGGTAATATCGGATACTCCGCTCGCCACCTGTCGAGGTGAGTTTGATTGA
>JAGLCE010000007.1 GCA_023146365.1 Endozoicomonadaceae bacterium | reverse complement strand
AGCGGGTCTGCATTTCATCGGCTATGCTATAAATCAAAAAACAACACTCAAGAAACCCCTGCGCGCTGTTAACAAAATGCACGCCATTTTCAATATTGAGTATTCGAACATACCGTGTTTTTTTAGCTAAGAATCGGTTTTCATAGACTCTTTTTATTGTTAAATGACTTGGTAAGCTTCGTAATTGGAAATTTAATAACGGTGTAAATTTAATAACAGTGAATAAAGTCACTCCTGAATCTGTGACTTCAAAACAGAAATAATTGCCTCGAGGAGAGTCGCAGGGCGGTGGCACGTTACAGCAACGTGGATCATATCCTCAAACTCAATTCCCGCAGAACCTATACGGTAAAGCAGTGGATGCCACGCTTTGAAGAAGCTGATGTCGCATGGCATCCCATCAGAGGCGGTAAGTATTATGCCACTCTGCCTGTTATCCACGACACTGATTATGGCCAGAAGCGCCTAGTCATACGGATCATCCGCAGAACCAGTGATGGATCAGAGTCCCCTATACAAGCACTGAGCCAAATGCGGACCAGACAAGCGATACTACTTCCAGGCAATAGAGCAAAGCAACGTCAGCATGGGCTGGGGTGACCTGTGTTAGAGGCATATATTGAGGGTGACAACGTCTTGATCTTTGACCATTTCAATAGCGCTTTCGTGCCATCAAATCTACGAAAAATAAGGTGATTTGGGTCAGTGGGTGAGATGAAGAGTCAGAATTGTGTTGTGAAGGATTTTTTCATGTTGATACTTTACCAAAATATGATCGGCTGTATTGAATGATGCTGGGGTCTCGTTATGTTGATATATTGGCCATCGGGTGTTGGTGGCCACGTATATTTTCGATAAACAAGTGTTAACATGGATAAAGGGGAGTTGGGTGTATGGAAGAGAGTCAGATTTTGACTGAAGAGTTTGTATGCGCTTCTGGGAAGGTTATTGGACATCTCTGTCTAAATGCAAAGGAAACACTCAATGCTTTGACATTGGAAATGATTGATCAATTGGCCAGTGTGCTGGTTCGTTGGCAGGCTGATGAGAATATCGTCTGTGTTATTTTGTCAGGTAGTGGTGAAAAAGCATTTTGTGCGGGAGGTGATATCAAAAAACTGTACCATTCCATCATTGATAACGATCATGGTCCAAATACCTATGCGACGAATTTTTTCTCCCGTGAATACCGTCTGGATTATCTGATTCATACCTTTGGCAAGCCAGTGATTTGCTGGGGGGGGGGGATTGTGATGGGCGGTGGTATGGGGCTCATAGCGGGCGCATCGCATCGGATCGTAACAGAAAATACCACGATGGCTATGCCTGAGATCAGTATTGGTCTGTTTCCTGATGTCGGTGGTAGCTGGTTCTTGAATAGAATGACGGGGCATCTTGGGTTGTTTGCTGGCTTGACCGGTATCCGAATGAAAGCAGCCGATACGCTTTTTGCTCGACTCGCTGATTATTACTTGGATTCTGGGCAGTGGAATAGTCTGGTAGAGTCGCTAGTGAAACTAGCTTGGGGTGATGACCAGAAGACGAATCATCAAATGGTTTCAGTACTCTTGCAATCGCTGTCTCAGCAGCCAGACACGACTTCTTTGCTTGAATCAAACCATGAGTTAATTAATCAGATGATGGATGAAAAATCTCCAGTAGATATTCTGGACAATGTACGCCGTGCACCTGAACATGCTTGGCTGATTCGTCCTAAACAGACGCTCGAGCAAGGATGCCCCGTGACTGCATGGCTGATTTATGAGCAGTTGCGTAGAGGGAAAGAGATGTTACTGGCGGATGTTTTTCGTATGGAGCTTAATATGGCAATTCAGTGCACCCGTCACCGAGATCTTGCAGAAGGGGTTAGAGCGTTGCTCATAGATCGCACGAAAGATCCGGCCTGGAGTCATTCAGCGATGACTGAAGTTCCCATGGCACTGATTGACGAATACTTTATAATGAAATGGCCAGAGAACAGACATCCTTTGGCAGACCTTTGATCGATATTATGAAGGGTCACGATACGTTTGCAGGCTGATTCATTTTGGCTATATAAGTTGCCATGCTTCAGATAAACGTCCTCTTTGGTGCGAAAATTATTCCAGTTATCAAATAAGATCAGAATTTCATGCGAATATTCAGAGAGTGGATAGCGTGGATGCGCTGTCGATTCATGCTTCTTGCAATAATCCTGTCAGCTTTGATGGCGGATGATCTGCTGGCGGTGCGATCCCAGCAACTTTTTGCTGTCGCGTATCAATTTCATGCGCCACTCATGGATATCAATGATCATGTGAGCCAGACGATGCTATCGCCTTCATCTGAAGAAGAAACTGATCAGCTCGAGGGCGTTGCGATAGAGCGACAGACTATCGAAAAGCCTTGGGGTCATCTGGGTGTAGATGTATGGCGTCCAAATAAAGAGTTTGTTATTGGTCTGTTACTGATTATTTTGATCATTGTGCTGATTGCTTATTGGAACCGTAAGCTGGCTTGGGAGGTGGCTAAGCGGCAGCGTGTTGAATCGGTACTGAGAGTTCGGGCTGAAACGGATCGGGTGCTCAGTAATGTCACCCGTCAATTCATGGATAAGCCGCTTGAAGAGGCAATACGGTTTACGCTTCAGATGTTGGCTGAATTTATGGCCACCGATCGAACCTGTGTGGTGCATTATGATAATGACAGTCGGGCGGTGTCCGTTCCGTTCCAGTGGTGTCGGATAGGTAGCTGGATGGGGCAAGAGTGCTTAAGGGACCTCACCTGTAGTGATTACCAGCCACTCAGAGAAGGCTCTTTGACAGGTCAGGTCTGTCAGGTAAGCAGGAGTGAACTCAATAGTGAAGCTGCGCCGGTTCTGTTAAAAACGATGACAACCCTGAAAGTGCAGTCAGTGATTCATGTGCCGATGATGCTGGCTGGACGAGCAGTCGGAAGTATTGTACAGGTAACGGGTGATGATGCTAAGCATTGGAGAGCTGATGAAATCATTTTGCTGCGCCGTGCTGGTGAGCTGATTGTTATCGCCCAGTCTCGAAAGAATGCTGAAGATGCGCTGAGAACCAGTGAGGAGCGCTACCAGCAGGCCATGGAGGCGGCGTCTGATGGATTGTGGGATTGGAACCTGAATGAAAGGAACATTTATTTCAGTCCACGCTATATGCTGATTCTGGGATACAAGCCTGGAGAGATTGTCGGTACACCTTCTGCTTGGAGAGAGTTGATTCACCCCAACGATCAAGTTGCGACGGTTCAGTATATGAACGAAATGTTTAGTCACTGTCGTGAACCATTTCAGCATGTCTGTCGGATGCGGCGTAAGGGCGGTAGCTATGCAACTGTTAGTATCAAGAGCAAAGTGGTTTCGCATAGTCTGGAAGGATGTCCATTGCGAGTTGTCGGCACTCTGGTTGATATCACAGAGCAGCGAATGCGAGAGCGTGAGCTTTCCATGGCTCGCTTCTCCTTGGACAATTCGGTAGACCAGGTGCAGTGGGTCAGAAAGGATGGCAGTCATAAATACGTCAATAAGTCGATCTGCAAAACGCTGGGATATCGGCAAGAAGAGCTTCTGAACATGAATGTGATGGACATCTCACTGGATAGGACGGAAAAAGGTTGGGGACGGCAATGGGAGAAAGTGATTACCGGTAAATTGTCGACTTACGAAGTGCTTCGAGTGACACGTGATAATGAAGTATTCCCCGTTGAGATCACTGCGAACTATATGGAGTATGAAGGTGAAGGATTCCTCTTTGCTTCTGGTCGTAATATCTCGGACCGTAAGCAGGCTGAGGCCGCCCTGCAAAAGGCCAAAGAGGAGGCGGATCAGGCTAATCAGGCCAAAAGCCATTTTCTGGCCAATATGAGCCATGAAATTCGGACGCCGATGAACGCTATTATAGGATTCAGTCAGTTGGCCATGAAGACTCAGCTATCGCCTCGGCAACGGGATTACTTTCAGAAAATCCACGAAGCGGCGAATTCTCTGATGGGTATTATTAACGACATACTGGATTTCTCAAAAATTGAAGCTGGTAAGTTGGATATGGAGACGGTTGTTTTTGACCTGTCGGCTGTGTTTGCGCATATGACTAATATGCTCAGTATGAAAATCAGAGCTAAAGATATTGATTTACAGTGCATCATGGATGCGGATCTGCCCTGCAAATATATGGGTGATCCGGTAAGACTGGGTCAGATTCTGTTAAACCTAGCTCATAATGCGGTTAAGTTTACGGCTGAAAATGGGCGGGTGACAGTTCGTGCCTCACTGGTTAGGCAGGATATTGACCAAGTATGGCTGCAGTTTACGGTTGAGGATACGGGAATCGGTATCCAGAGTGAAAAACTATTGCGATTATTTGACTCATTTTCCCAGGTAGATGATACGACTACGCGGAAATTTGGAGGGACTGGTTTGGGGCTGGCTATCTGCAAGCGGCTGGTGGATATGATGCATGGGAGCATTCGTGTTGAGTCGGAGCTCAGTGTAGGGAGTACGTTTACTTTCACCGTGGAGCTGGGACTGGTCGATGAAAATGCGGAGTTAGCAGAGTTGCCAGATTCGTTACACCAGCTCAGGCTAACCGAGAATAACGGACTAAGTGAAGCCTCATTGTTGGCTGATGAAGCTATTGGTAAGCATTTTACTGCTCTTCTGGTAGAGGACAATGAAATCAACCAGCAAGTAGCGATAGAGCTGCTTGAAATTATGGGGGTTGATGTAGTCCTCGCCGTTAATGGCCGAGAGGCGGTTGATCAAACCTGTTTGAGTAGAGTGGATCTGGTGTTTATGGATATCCAGATGCCTGAGATGGATGGTTATGAAGTGACTCGAATTATCCGCAATATGCCAGAGTTTACCAACCTTCCGATTGTGGCTATGACGGCGCATGCCATGGCGGGGGATCGTGAAAGATGCATAGAAGCTGGCATGAATGATCATATTTCAAAACCCCTTATTTTCGATGAGTTGTATGGGTTGGTGTTACGGTATGTGCATGCGAAAGAGGGGGGGGATGCTCGGTTCAGTGCTGTTGAGCCATCAGAATTGACAGGTATTGATATTGAGCAGGGTTTGCAGCGGGTTATGAATAACGAGCCACTATTTTATCGATTACTGGCAACATTCAAGCGAGAGCATGCTCAATCTGCGGAAATTATCCGACAATCGCTGCTGGATAATGATTATGACTTAGCGCTTCATGAGTGCCACTCTCTGAAGAGCGGGGCGGGTAATATTGGTGCGATCAGTGTGTTTAGAGCAGCAAAGGCGCTGGAATATCGGTTGCGTCATACTCAGGCAACAGACGTCGATTGCAAGGATTTGTTGAGGCACCTTGACAGTAGCTTGTCGACGATACTGAAAGGACTGGAGTTGCTTGATAATAAAGAGAAATGGTCAGACTCCCATTTGGCAGTAGCAGCGCTTGAACCTGGGGCTAATGTAGAGGAGATCATTGATCAGATTCGCACTCGGTTGAAAGAGGGAGATGCTGAAGCTATCAATTATTTTTCATTACTGGCCTCAGAGCTGCAGGCTGATTGCTATACCGAGAAACTCAACGCATTGCAGCAATGCATGGAGAATTACGATTTTGAGGATGCGGGTAAAGTGCTGGACGAGCTCTTGTAGAGGATAATGTAATGTAAGATGTGCAGGTACGATCCCTCAGTGTTTTATCCTATGCTTCGTATGGCAATGCTGTTACCAATATAGGGATGCTACGTTTTTCTTCGATGTAGAGTGTTTCGTCAACTGCGTCAGAGCGAAGAACGGCTAACATTTCGATAAGTTCGTCATTGTCTGTCTGGACTGCAGAGATAATCTCCCCTACCTTTTTATCGGTCGATGACAAGCATAGCGGAGTATTCGGTGTGGGTGGATCGGCCAGTGTTCCAGTGAGTCGATACAGTCGACTTTTCAATTTACCGAGGTATTGCATTCTGGCTACGATTTCTTGGCCAGTGTAACAGCCTTTTTTGAAACTGACACCTTCCAAGATCTGCCAGTTAAAATGTTGAGGAATATAGGCTTCACGGGTGGGTGTTGTGACCCAGGCAATGCCTTCCTTTATATCTTCCTGTTGCCACGAAGGGGTTGGTTTGATCTGAAATAGTCCGATTAGACGCTGCCACCAGATGTCGATGGCATTTTGCAAGAGCCATAGTTCATACCGAGGCTTGACGCCGGGTAATCGAAGCAATAGATAATCATCGGCCGCATGACAGTGGTTTGGTTCGGGCAATGTGGCAAGGTGACTTAATGTGGTATCGCAGGAGTCGCCAAAAATACCAATTCTCAGCCATTTGCTGGATACATCACTGATTTCGGCTTTATAAAAGACAATATATTGACCGAGATGGGTTTTCAACGCATCATGTTGGCTGTCCGTTGTAGCGGCAGGCATTGTCAGTAGTATGTGATTGTCGTGATTCAGCGCCCTGAAGTTAGCGATCATTCTGCCTTTGGGTGTGCAGCTAGCTCCTAATGTCGACTGATTAGTGGATAGCTGGTTGATATCACAGGTCAGTTGACCCTGTAGAAACGGTATCGTGTCTGGCCCAGAGATTGATGTGATGCTTTCATGACTGAGTACCGTCATGGAGTCGCTACTGGATGCATTGTTGATGGCATCCAGCCCTAGGAATGTATGATCAGAGAAGCGCCCGCCCAATTGATCGAGTTGGTTCTTCCAGTGGTTGTTGCTCATGGTTCACGGTGAATCGTCAATGGATGAGGGTTCATCATAGAGCATTTCTCCTTTCGATAGCACTATCGAGAATTGCTTTTCCATTCGCGTCGATATTTCCTATAATGGTGGCCGGTTTTTACTGACAAGGTTACAGCCAATGACGACTCAGGAAGAGATGAATCGCCTGTTCTGGCACAGCAGAAGAGGGATGCTAGAGCTGGATATTCTGCTGGTGCCATTTGCTAAAAATGTCTATCCGTCTTTGTCGGAGGGGGATCAGCAGCGCTATGTCAAGTTGTTGACGTGTGAAGATGTAGACTTGCTTGCCTGGTTTATGGCGAAGGAAATACCGGAAGATGAAGAGATCGCCCACATGATTCAGATGATACTCGACCATGCCCGAACTCTCTCAGCCGTACATTGAGCTGCAAATAAAGCCGTCCCGATATCAATTTTGGTTGATATCGATAGCGCATTTGCTGGCTTTTGTGTCACCCTGGTTTTCGCGAATAGGAGGCTGGGCATTTATTATCTCTGTTGTGGTGCTGGTTCACTGGATGAACGGCTTGCGGAGCCAAGGCAGGTTCGCATGTGATCGTGCGGTGTCGGGGGTTAGACTCATCAATGAGCAGTGGGCCATTCGCAGACATCATAACGTGTGGCTGGACGTTGAATTTGTCGGTGAGTCGTTGGTTTCACCTTTTGTTACGATCATTAAGTTTCGGTCTCAAAGGAGCGCGGTTTATGCAGTGCTATTTTTTGATGCTGTAGACCCCGAAGCTTTTCGGCAACTCCGAGTTCGTATGCTTCTTCATCTGTGAGTTTATTCAGTCAGTTGCGAATTTTTATTCGATGGGTGTCAGTATCGTATCGGTTGCTACAGGCAGTGTTTCAGGGTGGTCTAGTGTGAAATGCAGCCCTCGACTCTCATGCCGCTGCATGGCTGAGCGAATGATTAATTCGGCAACCAGTGCCAGATTTCTCAGCTCAATCAAATCACTACTAATTTTATAATGGCTGTAAAAATCATGGATCTCTTGTTGCACTAGCATGATTCTATGGAGGGCTCGATGTAGCCGTTTTGTGGTACGGACAATACCAACGTAGTCCCACATAACACGGCGTAACTCCTCCCAATTATGGCTAATCATGATATCTTCGTTGGAGTTGGTCACTTGGCTTGCATCCCATCTGTGTATTTCGGGATTGTCAGCAGGTTTATGCAGTTGCTGGGTAATATTTTGGGCGGCTGACAGGGCAAACACAATGCATTCCAATAGTGAGTTGCTGGCGAGACGATTGGCACCATGTAGCCCTGTAGAGCTGCATTCACCAATGGCATAAAGTCCATGTAAATCCGTTTGACCCGCCTGATTGACTATGATGCCTCCACAGGTGTAGTGGGCGGCGGGCACCACGGGTATCGGTTCTTGGGTCATATCGATACCAAACTGCTGGCAACGTTCATGGATGTTGGGAAAATGGTCAAGAATAAAAGTGCTGGAACGGTGACTGATGTCTAAATAGAGATAGTCGCTGCCGAGGCGTTTCATCTCATGATCCATGGCGCGGGCGACAATGTCCCTCGGGGCTAGCTCGCCACGATCGTCAAACCGAGGCATGAAACGGTTTCCGTCTGGTAACAGAAGGCGGCCACCTTCTCCTCGCACTGCCTCGCTGATTAAGAAAGATTTGGCTTGAGGATGGTAGAGGCAGGTTGGATGGAATTGATTGAATTCCATGTTGCTAATTCGGCAGCCAGCGCGCCAGGCCATGGCGATTCCATCGCCGGAAGCGCCATCTTGGTTGCTGGTGTAAAGGTAGACCTTACTGGCGCCACCAGTGGCAAGAATAACAAAGCGTGCTTTAAATACATCGATGGAGTGATTCTCTTGGTTTAGTACATAGGCTCCTAGGCAGCGGTTGCCCTTAATACCGAGTTTACGCATTGTGATTAGGTCAATGGCAATGAGGTTTTCAAACAGATCGATATTGTTTTTTTGAGTTGCGTTGTTGATTAACGTGGTGGCTATAGCGCGGCCAGTGATGTCTGCGACATGGGCAATTCTTCGATGGCTGTGTCCGCCTTCCCAAGTCAGGTGGAGGCTATCCTGTGCCTCGTCCTTGTTCTTGCTGAAGGGAACGCCCTGCTGAATTAACCATTGGATGCTTTCGTGGCTATGGTTGACTGTGAAGTGGGCCGTCTGTTCATGGCAAAGGCCAGCGCCGGCTTTCAGTGTGTCATTTAGGTGATTATCGATACTGTCATTACTGTTGAGGGCGACGGCGATGCCACCTTGAGCGCAGTAGGTTGATCCCGCAAGCAGGTCGCTTTTGCTGAGGACGGCAATCTGGGTTTGTGAAGGAAGGTTTAACGCCGCTGTGAGACCTGCAGCACCGCTACCGATAACTAGGACGTCATATTGATGCTGTTGCATGGTGATGCCGTACCGTGAGTCGTGTTTGCCCAAATGAGATAGTACAGCAGTCTGTGTTGGTAAGGGAAAGATATTGATGAAATACGAAAAAATAGAATGATAATTCGTTATTAAGGTGTATTTTTCTTTATAGAAAGGTATTCTAATAAATTTGTTTCAGACGATCTTTCAAAGTAAAGTTGTCAAACGATGAAACTTTTAGTTAGCGATATTGTCCAATATATTAGAACATACGTATAGTTGTTTTTTTTTGCGTTAAGTATGTTAAGCAGCATAGCTTAGACGAAAGAAGCACAACTTTCAAAGGCAAAATAATTGAGGACAATTTATGGCAGGTACTCAGGAAACCGATCGTGAATTGGTAAGTAGAGTTCGAAATGGAGATAAACGTGCATTTGACCTGTTAGTGATTAAGTATCAGCTCAAGATTATTGCGCTTGTTGGAGGTTATGTGTATGACCATCAAGAAGTGCAGGATGTGGCTCAAGAGGCGTTTATTAAAGCGTACCGTGCTATTGGGCAATTTCGAGGAGACAGTGCTTTTTATACTTGGCTGTATCGTATTGCGATTAATACGGCCAAAAATTTTTTGGTGACGAAAGGGCGTCGACCGCCTGATAACGATGTCGATGTTTATAACGCCGATACATTGGATGGTGCTTACCCTCTGAAAGATTTGGCGACACCAGAGAGCAATATGCATAAAGATCAGGTGGAGGCTGTTATCTTCAAGGCGATCAAGGCGCTTCCTGATGATCTGCGTGTCGCAGTGATGTTGCGGGAGTTTGATGGGCTTTGTTATGAAGATATTGCCGAGATTATGAATTGCCCGGTAGGTACTGTGAGATCGCGGCTATTTCGAGCAAGGGAGTCGATAGAAACAGTGGTCCAGCCAATGTTAAATAAATTGGGGTGATTTAATGATACCGTTGGGAGAGAGGTAAACCGTCTATGTCCAGTGAGATATCTTATGAGCATGATTAATGAAGAATCCGACAAGCACTTGAAAGAATCATTATCTGCGCTGATGGATAATGAAGCCAATGAGCTTGAAATGCGTCGGGTGCTGGATCGTCTGAAAGACGACGAATCCCTCAAAAAAACAGCCTTCACTTACCAGTTAATTGGGGATGTGGTTCGTAAGGAAGCGCATGCCTGTGTCGGCGTTGATCTATCGTCAGCCATTAGTGACGAGATCGCTAAAGAGTCGCCTGCTGAAGTGGTCAAAGGCGGTTCGGAACGCTGGCGATCTATAGGGATTTTTTCGATGGCTGCCTCAGTGACTCTTGCGGTTGTTGTGGGTGTGAAGTTTTGGAGTGATGAATCACCAAAGCAGCAGGACATTGCGTCCGCAGAGGGAGTAACACAGTCTATGGCGGATGATGGCATCTGGGTGGCGAATTCTGATCTAGATAACTACTCTGGAGTGCCGAGTTATGGCGTAACAGAAAATGCTCTGTTATTGGATCCATCGACTCGTGAGCAGACAGCTACAGACAGGATGGCCAGAGAGCGTTTTGATGCTTACATAAGGCAACATATTGAACAGCAATCGTTATATATTGCGCATTCGGCTATGAGTGATAATGCGGTAGAGAGCTTGTTGACTTGGGCGATCAGTTGGGTGCCGGACGGCTTTAGCAGAAAAAGTTATCGTGAAATTGTGAGTCCAGCGAGTCAAAAGCCGGTTGACAGTGTGTTCTATAGCGATGGTACTGCAGCGTTCTCTGTCTTGGTTGAAGAAGAGGTGACTCGGGTTATGAGTCAGTATTCTGAAAAATATGGTACGATGGCGGCGGTGTCAATGGTCTTTCGTAATGGCGACGCTTATTATAACGTGACGGTGGTCGGCGATATCCCCTTGGATACAGCGGAGCGTATTGCGGTATCGATCACACCTGCTTCAATGAAGCACTCTGCGCCTACACTGGGACAGTAAGTGGTGCCGGATGTATAGACTCAACGTATTTGAAGACGATTCATGATTGAAAAATGTGGACAGGTGGTGGCCGTCGAAGGTCAGTTAGCGCTGGTGGAAACCGTTAGGCAGTCTGTCTGTCAGGCCTGTACGGCCAAACACGCCTGTGGGCATGGTTTAAGGCGTCAAACCAGCGGTCGAAGTGCTTCCTATCTGGATATCCGTGCGCTCTGTGACATTCCGGTCAATGTCGGAGATTCAGTGGTAATCGGTATTTCTGAATCAGCGATGCTTCAGGCATCATTTTGGGTTTATTTGGTACCGTTGTTGCTGTTTGTGGCTGCCATGGCTTTTGGGTATTGGCTTGGCTTATCAGAGCTTGTTTTGATAGTGATTAGCTTTCTGGCATTGAGTTCAGGCTTTTTTTTGACTGCGAGTCGGTTTCGTAAGGTTGATCGACAGCGACCATTGCATCCTGTGGTTCTTGAGCGTGAAAGGATCTAGGACGCGTGGGTCACGGTGCGAGTCAGGTTATAACCATTGACACAATATCGAGCAGCAAGGAACAACGTTTAATGGTTTATCAACCCCGAGCTATGGCCATGCTTGGGGTTATAGCTCTTGGCGCCTGATCTGATCGATTGGAAAAGGAACTCTAGGGGCTGTTGATGTTTCACATTGGCAACCAGAAAAAAGTGCATATCAGAGCGACGGCACTGATGTAGTTTCGTTTTAACTTATCGTAACGGGTTGCAAGTCCCCTCCCCTGAAGTGTTTTAAACGCGCAAACGCATTGTCCACATTGAGCTTGTTGTATATCTTGCTGGCTGAAAATAGTCGACAGCTTCGACCAGTACTTCTCAGTGAGCATAAAGCGAGGCATTGAAAATCCGTAGTAGCGCAGGTACAGGAACCGCAATACTGCGTATTTTCAGGCTTTTTTCAAGAACTGATGAAACGTCAACAGCACTTGGTTTTGGTTGGCTACAAAAATTTATCTGTTTCTAAAACGACGGTATGATCACTCCTTTGTATAGGCATTTCCGACGACAATGGGATCATCTCTGTTTCAGTCGCTC
The DNA here is from genome assembly GCA_023146365.1 of Endozoicomonadaceae bacterium. Classification (GTDB taxonomy): domain Bacteria; phylum Pseudomonadota; class Gammaproteobacteria; order Pseudomonadales; family Endozoicomonadaceae; genus Kistimonas. The sequence continues at coordinate 11,293 of JAGLCE010000007.1, read as the reverse complement.
CTGTTGCTTCTATTCCTTCTGATTGCACTGGGCGGGAGGGGCTCTGACATAAGTTAGTAAACCATTCTAAACAAGATTGTTCGAGATGTTTAACTAGCTCCCAACCACGCTTGCCCTGTTTATGACCACTGTAAATCGAGTAACTCACTAAGGCAGCCGTCGCTACACCAGCAAAAGCACATCCCCCATAAAACCCATACAACAGTATGGGTACTAATGATAAGTCCTCTACCGCTACGGGTTCTGCAATAGTAGATTGCGTCATGTTAAATTGCGTGATGGGTTCGGTCGTTGTCAATTGCGTGACGGGTTCGGTCGTTGTCAATTGCGTGATGGGTTCGGTCGTTGTCAATTGCGTGACGGGTTCGGTCGTTGTAAATTGTGTTACCAATCGTTGATCAGCATTAGCGGAGGTACAGTTAATGACTCTACTGTTGCTAAGCTGAATTTGGTTCTTGTTGGTCATAGCCACTGTGTACATACCCCCTACCCATAAACTCTCAATAGAATCTGCTGTTGCTATAGAGTGACAGCAGATAGATAAAGTGTTGGAGATTTTGATGGTAGGTTCAAACAAGTGTAACAGGCCTGCAGCAAAACCTGTATTTGAGGCACTTCCGAAAGCTTGAGCCGTAGAATTGGTAAGCGTGGTGTTGTTGATCTCAAGAATATGATTAACAAGCCCAGCTAATAGAGCAATCGCTGCTTTTAATCCATGCGATGCAATATTAACCTGGTCAATACTGCTTTGGTTGATAACGATGTTTGATTGAGCTAATCCCGTCACACCTCCTGCCGACGAAAAGTTTCCATATATAGTGATATTACAGAGGCGAATCGTGTTATTTAGACTTTCTGCACTATGGCCCATCATTCCCGCCACACCACCGATATTTGTATAAGATTTCGTTGCAATCATCGAGCTGTGAAGAACTAGGGAATGTTCAACTCGAGCAAAATTATTTACAGCATTGGCTATTATCCCAGCATAAGATGACCTCATCTGTGATTTTATTTGGCTACCCAACACTTGGATGTTGCTTATTATGGCGTAATTCGATACTGTGCCTGCAATCGTCGCGGTGCAACTCAATAAGCCGGTATCTGCATCACTGATAATGATGTCTTTAATGAGAGCATTGTCTGAAAGCTTTACTACAAGACAGCACTGCAAATGTGAAATAATATGCCCTTGTCCATCTAAAGTACCGATGAATTCTGGTATCGAATCCCTAAGATTGCTGGCATCAATATTAGCGGTTAATCTATAGTGTCCATCGTATCGGTATTTGGCAGACCAGCCAATTTGTTTCAATATGCGGATATTGTCGATATCAATGACATTGTCAACTGATTTAGCTCCGACAGTGCTGAATGAATTCAAGATAATCCCAAATGCACCTGTTTTTTTGAGTAAGTAAATATGAGTCAACAAAGGGCTAAAAATAGTTCCTAATGTTAAAATTGTATTCTCTAATGTGGGATTCCAGCCAAATCCGTCAAGTCCATTTTCATACATTGGCATGAATGCCGTTTTAAAAAAACCTACCACAAAATTTGTTAACTCGCCGACCACCCGCTTGATTGAAGTGGCTGCAATATTTTCTCGCTTGTGTTTAGTCTGATTAGCATTGTCGTTGTCGGCACTATTTCGGTTATTACCTAATGACTCCTGATTTTCTAATGACTCCAGAAAGGTTTCATCAGGTTTAAAATTAACATTTTTATTATCTTGATTACCGTGAATTTCATTGTTTTCAGTGGAAAAGCGAGACTCTTTTGATGCCAATGAATTCGCCTCTTCTTGAGCTGTTTCGGCTAATGAAATGGAATGTAGCCCAAATGTTTTATCAGGCATGTCATCTGCATCTGCGGATGAGAGTAGAATGTTATTAGTACTGTTTACGTTAAGATGAAACGATTGACATGAATTCATGCTGAGCTATTCCTGTGTTTAAATAAAGTTTAAATAAAAAATGGACTCGATATCAAGTCTATCTAATACGAATAGACTACGGTGATTGAAATAAATTCATAATAATTTATAACTATTTAAAGAGTTCTTGTGCTGGCGATCTTTTTTTTGCCAAATAATTCCCATACAGATGCATGGGGACGAGATAATGGGAATGGGTAGACGATTATTAATTCGCATAACCATGTTGTGTGAATTTAATGTTTCGTTCCCACGCTTCTACGTGGGACTGCATACCGAAATGTAGACAACGGTCGAGAGCAGGCAATTCATTAGAAACGCTAAAAATATCGAGTGCGAATTGAGCATCTGTTCGCGCAACAAGCTCGACGTTTGATAAGGACTATTCGCAAGGAGCGAGTAGCAATGAAAATTGCGATGTATCTTGTTTACAATTAGAGGCTCCCTTAATATTAATGGGTTTGTATCTGTCGAAGCATGATTGATGTATCTTACGTGGAATGGTATAAGAGGTTTTTGTGGGATATGAGGTAAATGAGTGAGGTATCCCGTATCACTTGTTTGAGTTATAATCTGCGTTATATGAAGAATAAATATGAGTACTAAACATAGAAAAGCGATGATAATTACAAGCATATTGTTGCTGTTTTTGGGAGCTGTTTTTATTTTTTTGGAGAACGTTTTTTATCAATACATTGATGAGAATGGAGTGTTGCGCGAAAGTTTTTTTATGCCGCTAGGTTTTCTGAGTATTTTTATTGGTCTATTTTTTTTGTTAATTATTGCCATTATAAAGTTAATGTCTCGAAAAAATAACATGCAATGATATAAGCAGTTGTTGTGCCGGACTCCGTAAGCTGCCACTGATTTTTACGGAGAAAAGATAGGTACTAACTTACTATGTAGATGAGAAAAACGCTATGTTTAATCGTTCTTCTCGTCTGGCGGGGTGTCATGTGACATCCGCATTTTCAAAGCGTGACAGCTACTACTCTACCCTGTAGGTTCTGCGGGTGAATTTGATGATGTGATCCAATAGTGAACGTTATCTGTTCTACTGTGTAGGGCTTGCGCAGTCATGGGTGTAAAGCGATATTTTTTACTTGAAATCACGAATTCAGGCAATCTGATAGCGATATATCATAAAATACGATAAGCTGATGCGTTAGCAGAGGTTTTTATCAGCTTGACTCGTCTTGGTAGTCTGGCGAGTGACTTTATTTAGAATGACTTTATTTAGAATAGTAGTGGTATACGGTGAGTGACTTAGGACATATTCGAAATTTTTCGATCATAGCCCATATTGATCATGGTAAATCCACGCTGGCTGATCGATTTATCCAGCATTGTGGTTATATGGATGATCGAGAAATGAAGCAGCAAGTGCTCGACTCCATGGAGATTGAGCGTGAGCGCGGTATTACCATTAAGGCGCAGAGTGTCACGCTGGATTACCACGCGGATGATGGCCGAACCTACCAGCTTAATTTCATTGATACGCCCGGTCATGTTGACTTCTCTTATGAAGTGTCACGATCATTGGCAGCCTGTGAAGGTGCCTTGTTGGTGGTCGATGCGGGGCAAGGCGTAGAAGCTCAGTCCGTTGCCAATTGCTATACCGCCATTGAGCAGGGGCTGGAAGTGATGCCAGTGTTGAATAAGATGGATCTGCCACAGGCTGAGCCAGAGCGAGTTGCACAGGAAATTGAAGATATCATCGGGATTGATGCGACTGATGCGATTCGTTGTTCTGCCAAAAGTGGTTTGGGTATTAAAGAGGTACTTGAAGCGCTGATAGTGGCAATACCACCTCCGAAAGGCGATGTGGATGGAATACTGCAAGCATTGATTATTGATTCTTGGTTTGACAACTATCTGGGTGTTGTTTCTCTGGTGCGGGTCGTGAACGGATCGCTTCGTAAGAAAGAAAAAATGCTGATCAAATCTACCGGTGAAATTTATTCCGTTGATGATGTCGGTATTTTTATTCCAAAGCGCCAGTCGATTGATGAGATTAAAGCCGGTGAGGTGGGTTATGTGGTGGCCGGTATCAAGGATATTCATGGTGCTCCGGTTGGCGATACGCTGACACACGCTAAAACACCGGATGTTGCTAGGCTGCCCGGTTTTCAGCGGGTGAAGCCGCAGGTCTATGCAGGTCTGTTTCCGGTGGGCTCTGATGATTTTGAAGATTTCCGTGAAGCATTAGAGAAGTTGAGTCTTAATGACGCTTCACTTTTCTACGAGCCGGAAAGCAGTGATGCTCTTGGTTTGGGTTTTCGTTGTGGCTTCCTTGGTATGCTGCACATGGAAATTATTCAGGAGCGTTTGGAGCGTGAATATAATCTTGACTTGATCATCACTGCCCCCACTGTGGTTTATCAAGTAGAGATGAAAAATGGCGATGTGGTGGAGATCGATAACCCTTCCAGTCTTCCTGATCCTGGCAGTATACAGGAGATCCGTGAGCCGATTGTCCAAGCTAGTATACTGGTGCCGCAGGAATACCTCGGTAATGTGCTCAGTCTCTGTGTTGAAAAGCGTGGTCAACAGAAGGATATGCAGTTTACCGGCACTCAAGTGGCGATATCTTATGATCTGCCCATGAGTGAAGTGGTGCTGGATTTCTTTGATCGCTTGAAGTCTGTCAGCCGTGGCTTCGCTTCTCTGGATTACTCCTTTAATCGTTTTGAAGTGGCGAAAATGGCTAAGCTAGATATTCTTATCAATGGTGATAAAGTGGATGCCTTGGCGCTGATCGTGCATAAGGATAATTCTGCTGGCAAAGGCCGAAAGTTAGTAGATGCCATGAAAGATATTATTCCGAGGCAGATGTTTGATGTGGCGATTCAGGCGGCGATTGGCGGCCAGATTGTTGCGAGGTCAACCGTCAAAGCGTTACGCAAGAACGTAACAGCGAAGTGTTATGGCGGTGATGTATCACGTAAGCGCAAGCTGCTTGAGAAGCAAAAGGCCGGCAAAAAGCGCATGAAACATGTTGGGCGCGTGGAAATCCCTCAAGAGGCATTCTTGGCTGTCCTGAAAATTAGTAACTAAAAAGGTAGGTATGGACTTTAATTTTCCACTTATTTTGGTATTGGTAGTTTTTGCCAGTGGTTTGGTTGGGCTTATTGATTTTTTGGTGTTGTCACCTAGGCGGCGGGCTGCTGTCGTCAATTACAGGCTGGACACTGAGCGTTATGATGAGGAAGCCCTTGAAAAACTGTCCCGAGCGCCCAGTGTCGTAGAGACTGCAAAATCGATATTTCCTGTTCTGTTGGTAGTGCTGATATTGCGTTCGTTTGTGTATGAGCCGTTCCAGATTCCGTCGGGATCTATGATTCCGACGTTGGAGGTAGGCGATTTTATTTTGGTAAACAAGTATACGTATGGCTTGAGGTTACCCGTTATTGGTACTAAGATCGCATCGGTGTATGAGCCTCATCGGGGCGATGTGGTGGTGTTTAAGGAGCCGATGAATCCAAAGATCAATTTCATCAAGCGAGTGATTGCTGTATCTGGTGACAGCGTTGCGTATCGCCATAAAGTTTTGTTTGTGAATGGGAAAGAAGTGCTAGAAAACTTTGTGGCTGAGCTGCAGGATGAATTTGAGCCGCGTCTTGGGCGTGCTTTGATTTATCGAATTTATGAAGAAACCATCAATGGAGTGGTGCATAAAATTCGCCAAGACATGGATATTGATAATCCTCTGCCTCAAACGGAGTGGACTGTTCCTGAGGGGCACTACTTCATGATGGGCGATAACCGAGATCGTAGTAATGATAGTCGTTATTGGGGGTTTGTACCGGAAGCCAATATTGTTGGCAGAGCAGTCTATATTTGGATGCACTGGCCTAGTTGGTTTGATCTACCTAATCTGAAAAACAATGGACGGATCATTTGAAAAATAACAGAGTTATTATGAAGAAACAGGGCGGAGCGTCCTTGGTTGCCATACTCACTTCGCTGATGTTAGCGGTCTTTATTTTTTCGTGCGTAGTAAAGCTAACGCCACTGTATAATGATGACATCACGGCTCGGGGAATCATAGATGCATTTGATGAAAGTCATAATCTGAAGGATGCTTCGGTGGCTGATATTCAAGGGTGGATTGCACGTGGATTTTGGATGAATGCCATGTCGCCTGAGATCGAAAAGGCTACAAAGGTTTGGCGTGAAGGTAATAAGATCGTCGTTGAGGTCAATTATGAGCGTCGTGTTCATATGATTTACAACATAGATGCGATTCTTACCTTCAAAAACATCAGAAAGATCGATCTAGGGTGAGAAACTCCATAGACAAACTGGAACAGCAGCTTGGCTATCAGTTTGAGGATGGCGATCTGGCCGTTTTAGCGTTGACTCACCGGAGTTGTGGGGAACGAAATAACGAGCGCCTTGAATTTCTTGGCGATTCCATTGTCAATTTTGTCATCGCTGAAGATCTTTATCAGCGCTTTCCTCAAGCAAAGGAGGGATTGTTAAGTCGCTTGCGTGCCCGCATGGTGCGTGGTGTCACATTGGCAGAAATAGCTCGTGAATTTGAGTTAGGTGATTTTTTGCGTCTGGGATCTGGTGAACTGAAAAGTGGTGGTTATCGCCGAGAGTCTATTTTGACTGATGCTGTCGAAGCATTGATTGGGGCTATTTATCTGGATAGTGGTATGGATATCTGTCGGTCTCGTATATTGGCGTGGTTCGCAAGTCGTTTGGAACAATTGTCAGAGGGGGATCAGCAGAATAAGGATCCTAAAACCCGCCTACAGGAATTTTTACAGTCATGTCAACAACCCCTGCCTTATTATGAGCTGGTTCGTATCGATGGCAGAGCGCATGATCAGATATTCACAGTTCACTGTATGAGGGGAGTGGAAATGACGGTCGGTGTTGGTGATAATCGAAGGGCTGCTGAGCAGCAGTCGGCTCGTCAAGCTTTGCTGGCGTTAGGGATGGATGTTGGAGAATGATAGAGCAAGCAGTCCCTGAAGGCCTTTGTGGCTATGTTGCACTTGTTGGACGGCCCAATGTGGGTAAGTCAACATTGTTGAACTATATTCTTGGTCAGAAATTGAGTATTACGTCTCGTAAGCCCCAAACCACTCGGCATCAGATTCTGGGTATCAAAACTGAAGGCGACGTGCAGATCATTTATGTTGACACCCCTGGTATCCATAAGGATGACGGTAAAGCGATTAATCGCTATATGAACCGCGTGGCAATGTCCTCTGTAAAAGATGTCGATGTTATTGTTTTTGTGATCGATCGGATGGCTTGGACGGATGAAGATGAAATGGTGCTTGAGAAGGTGCGAGATAGTCGGTGTCCGGTGATCCTTGTTGTTAATAAAGTGGACCGAATAGCTGAAAAAGATCAGCTGATTCCTTGGTTTGATGAGCTATCTCGAAAGATGGATTTTGCGCATATCGTGCCGATGTCAGCCAGACAGGGGCGCAACGTCGAGCGGCTTGAGCGACTGGTTCATGGCTTCCTACCTAAAAATATCCACTTCTTTGGTGATGACCAGATTACTGATCGTAGCTCACGATTTTTGGCGGCTGAATTGGTGCGGGAAAAAATTATGCGTCAACTGAGCGCTGAAATTCCTTACCAGATTACGGTTGAGATTGAAGAGTTTAAAGAAAAAACTGGTTTGTTGAATGTTAGCGCGCTGATATTGGTTGAGCGCGATGGTCAGAAACGGATTGTGATCGGTGACAAGGGCAGTCGCTTGAAAGTGATAGGACGCGATGCACGTATGGATATGGAAAAGTTGTTCGATAGTAAGGTGATGCTCAATCTCTGGGTAAAGGTGCGCAGTGGTTGGGCTGACGATGAAAGAGCACTTGCCAGTCTTGGTTATACCGAGTTGTCCTGAGAGAGGCTGTGAGTGTCTGCTAATACTGTAGAGTTGCAACCTGCTTGGGTGTTACATGTTCGCCCTTATCGAGATACGAGTCTACTGGTTGATTGCCTAACGCATGATTATGGCAAGGTATCCATGGTTGCGTCAGGTGCTAGAGGGGCTGCAAGCAAAGCTGGAAAGCCTCGACGCGGACATCTTCTACAGCCTTTTTCCCGCCTGTTGATTGGATGGTTCGGTAAGAGAGAGCTGAAATCATTACGTCAGTTGGAGCAAGAACGTTTTTTTTCGCTAACCGGCAAATACCTTTATAGTGGGCTGTATGCTAATGAATTGTTGATGCGATTGCTGCAACCTGGTGAGGTAGTGGCGAATCTGTTTGACTTGTATGCGTGGTTGATTGATGGCCTGTATCGACAGTCGTCTTTGGAAATTAAGTTAAGGGTATTCGAAAAGTGTTTGCTTGAGGTGATGGGTTACGGTATTCCGCTGTCGCATGATAGTGATCAGGGTGATGACATTTGTGATGACCAGTCTTATCTCTATCAGCCGTCGATTGGTTTTATCCCTTGTAGTACGGTTGCCTGCTCTGACCAAGTGCCTTGTTTTTCTGGTGCTTTATTGAACGCTTTCTCACGTCATGAGATATCAGAAAGTATGTTGCCGAATCTGAAGCGTCTAACCCGTATGGCGCTTACCCCGTTAATTGGAAACAATCCGTTGCGTAGTCGGGAGCTGTTTCAACGGAATGGTCGGATTAATCAACAGGTCAGATCAGTGGAAGGAGCTGTCAGTGATTCCGATTAATCGTATTCTGTTGGGCGTTAATATTGATCATATTGCCACGATACGTCAGGCGAGGGGGACAACGTTCCCTGATCCGGTAAAGGCTGCTCTTGATGCAGAGGAAGCTGGTGCTGATGGCATAACGCTGCATTTGAGAGAGGATCGTCGGCATATTCAGGATGATGACGTATACCGATTAAACGATCTGCTCCAGACACAGATGAATCTGGAGATGGCGGTGACGGATGAAATGCTGACGATTGCTGAAAAAGTCTTGCCGGCTGCTGTCTGTCTGGTACCGGAGAAGCGTGAAGAGCTGACGACGGAGGGAGGGTTGGATGTTGTCAGTCAGGAGGGTCGTGTTGTGGAGGCCTGTCAGTGGCTGGGTAATAAGGGAGTGGATGTTTCACTGTTTATTGATCCGGATGTGAGTCAGATTGATGCGGCGGTTCGTTGTGGTGCGCCAACGGTTGAGCTGCATACCGGTTGTTACGCTGATGCAAGGAGTGTTGATGCTCGATTGGCGGAACTTGAACGTATCCGACAAGCCGTCTCTTACGGGCGTAAGCAGGGATTAATCGTTAATGCAGGACACGGGTTGAACTACCAGAATATAGAGCCTGTAGCCGCCATTTCCGGTATTAATGAGTTAAATATTGGGCATGCTATTATCGGGCGGGCCATGTTTACTGGATTGAAAGATGCGGTTCGGGAGATGAAAGTATTAATGCTGGATGCGGCGCGATATCAGGCATGATTGTTGGCATTGGCACCGATATTGTTGATATTCGACGCATCGGCTGTGCCATGAAACGACAGGGTGAACGATTTTCCCGACGAATTTTAACGGCGACTGAGCAAGCGGTATTCTCTGTTCGTGATTGTCCGCCGTCGTATATTGCGACACGGTTTGCTGTGAAAGAAGCGGTTGCCAAAGCGCTGGGTACTGGTATTGGCAAGGTGTCATTTCAGGATATTGAAGTCACTCATACGGTTGATGGTGCGCCTGCACTGGTTTTCTATGGTGCGGCAAAGCAGCGCTGTAAGCAGCTGGCTGTTTGCTCCCATCATGTGACGATCAGTGATGAAAAGGACTATGCGGTTGCCTTCGTTGTGCTTGAGTGTTGAAGTCATCCGTCGTTGATTGACCAGCAGGAGCAGACAGCTTCTGTATTCTGCTGGTTGTGTTTTAAGCCTTGAATCAGGCTTCTGCTGATTCTGTTTCAGTGATCTCTTCTGGTTCTGGCCTTGTACTATGACTCTCTTCTCCGCCCAGTATATCGATCAGTTCGCTGAGGAACCGTTCCAGTGTTAGCGTCATGAGCGTGAAATCGGCATCGTAGCGTCCGGCCTTATCTTCGATATTGAGTGAATCAGATTGTTCCTGAAGCGTGTCAGTAAACTTGAGGCGTCTGATGCAGAGATCTGTGCCCAAAATGCAGTCTAGCGACTCATTCCAATGCAGGGCGATGCGGCTGACCTGCTTGCCTGATGCGAGGTGTAAGCTCACTTCTTCTGAGAGCAAGTCTATCCGTTTGCAGCGAATAATACCGCCTTCCTCACTGGGTTCTTTTAATTCACATTCATCGCCCAGCGTGAAAGAGGGTGACAGATTGGCTGATTGTTGCAGCCAGCCCGTCATCATGGTTGCTGGTGCGGATTTCAGTGCTGGCGACAAAACTGGCAGGCTACCAAGGCATTTGCGTAGAGTGCAGGTCAACTCTTCGGCTTTACGGAAGCTGGCAGCATCGACAATTAGCCAGCCGTTGCGACTATCAATATAAGCACTGGTTCGGCTGGAGCGACAGAATGCTTGCGGTAGCAGGTCGAGGATAATTTCATCCTTCAGCTGATCTTTTTCCTTTTTAAACACTTTGCGGCTCTGTTCGTGTTCTATGGTTTCGATCTTTTCATTCAGGGCATCACGGATGACGCTGGCAGGTAGAATTTTTTCTTCTTTTCGTGCCGTGACGATCAGGAACGGGCCGCTGGTATGAATCAGGCTGTTGCCATTCGGTACGGGTGAAACCAGACCGTAGCTGGTCATTTCCGATCTGCCGCAGGGGCGGAACCGTTGTTCTGCCAATTTTTCTTCAATCGTCTCAGCAGCGTATTCAAAAGGTTTGCTGAAACGGTACAAAATTAGGTTTTTGAACCACATGACGCTTTCTTCCAAGGTTGGCATCTGTCATGTTAACAGATGCGTTAGCCTTTTTTATCGTTAAGGCAAGATAATGAGAGTATTGTACATTGTACAATGCGGACAGAGTGTACATTGCGGACAGAGTGACTGCGGTACAGATTACATGAGAACGTCATTAAATGGCGGATGAATACTGCAAAGTTTAAAGAGAATCGTTGGATGATGAAAGTATTCTTCAGTGAATCGTGGATATCAGGTAGAATGCGCATATCTCACAGTTGCATATCGTAACCGATGTTGTTTATAATTTTTTTCCGTCCTGAAGAAGAGGGCTCAACTGGGAGAGCATTTGTCTTATCCGCAGAGGATATTTGGCAGTTTGGTTCGCCAATTTTGTATAAAAGTCTGGATTTAGGTCGCATTATGGTTATAATGCGCAGCGCACAGGAAGGGTGATTAGCTCAGCTGGGAGAGCATCTGCCTTACAAGCAGAGGGTCGGCGGTTCGATCCCGTCATCACCCACCAAGCAAGAGTGACCAAGCGCAAGAGTGTAGCGGACTGGTAGTT